>CAYUNA010000415.1:0-4780 GCA_964445895.1 uncultured Saprospiraceae bacterium
TGGGGTTTTTTGGGGCTTTTTTTTTTTGTTTCCGCCCCCAAAAAAAAAAAAAACCCCCCCCCCAAACCTACTCTCGAAAAATGGCTTTAGCCATTTTTCGAAAATATAAAATGACTTTTTACACACTGTATTAAATATCCAATATCACAATTGATACTATCTACTTCAAATAGGCGTACTTTTGCAAAAAAAATAAAATATGAGATTGCTAATTCTTTCTATTCTATTCCTTTTTCCTGTCTTGATTTTTGGTCAAACTGACCGAATTATCGTTGATGCAAATTTTGAAGATTGGGCAGATGTTCCCGTTTTAATGAATGATTCTTCCAATGATAATGATTTGTCCAATGTAGATTTTACGGAGTTGAAAATAGCGAATGACGCTGAATTCGTGTTTTTTAAAATCGACATCGGGACAGAGTTGAATTTACAAAGCTTTAATAAAATTGCGCTATTTATTGATGCGGACAATAATCCCAACACAGGGATTACAGCACATGGAATTGGCTCGGAAATTATTTATGACTTTGGCGAACGGGATGGCACGATTCGGGTCGGAACGAATACGTTCACAGTTTTTCATGATGATATTGGATTGTATTCTGCGCCAACGGTGACGGGTAGCGTATTTGAAATTGCGATTCGGCGCGACCTGATTTTTAATGGTCAACAACTTTTTTCCGGGGATAAAATGAGTATCGTTTTTGAAGATGATGTCAACACCGGTGACCGTTTGCCTAATGCGTCAGGTGGCGTAGAATATACGTTTACGAACGAAAATTTTGGTGATTTTCCTAAGTTTTCGATTGAAAAGCAAGAAGAACAAGCCATTCGGGTGATGTCGTACAATGTGCTGCAAGATGGATTATTCGAAAGCAACAATCAATCACGGTTTCAGCGAATTTTTCAAGCGACGAACCCACAAATAATTGGTTTTCAGGAGATTTACGACCATACTTCGGCGCAGGTAGCCGCACGGATTGAGAGTTTTTTGCCATCCGCAGCGGGCGAACAATGGTATCATAAGTTGGTCAATCCCGACATTATTTGCGTAAGCCGCTTCCCGATTGTTGACGATTTTGTGTTGGAAGGCTCAAACGGAGGACAAAACAACGGTGCATTTTTGCTTGACCTCGGTGAAGATTTTGATTCTGAATTGCTATTTTTAGTCGCGCATACGCCTTGCTGTGACAATGATTTTGGACGACAGCAAGAAGTGGATAATATGATGGCATTTATTCGCGATTCCAAATCTGGTGATGGAGATTTGCAATTGCAAAATGAAACCCCGATTATCATCGTTGGCGATATGAATATCGTTGGTGACCGCGAAAATTATGAAACCTTGTTGACGGGTGATATTGGTTTTAACTCGTCTTATGGACCTGATTTTAATCCAGATTGGGACGGTTCTGACTTTGAAGATGCCGAACCGACGACTACTTTTACGCCATTGACTTTTACCTGGAGCAACCCGTTTGGTTCATTTTCTCCTGGAAAGTTGGACGTGATTATCTATTCTGGTTCGGTGATGGAACAAACCAATGCGTATTCACTGTATACTGCAGCCTTGTCACAAGATACGTTAAATGCTTACAATTTGCAGTCTAACGACACGCCATTTGCATCCGACCACTTGCCATTGATTGCGGATTTTACTTTAAATAAAATAGTTTCGACGGTAGATGTTTTTGATGAAGTTAACGGCACTCATATTGTAAATGTATCGCCAAATCCCGTTTTGCAAGATGCTGATATTCAGATTTTTATAAAAGAAAAAGAACAAGTTGAGTTGACTGTTTGGAATACGATTGGACAGCAGGTTTTAACTGTTTTTAATGACGAAAAAGAGGAAGGGACGCACATTTTTAAAATGGAAACCAATGATTTGCCGACTGGCACTTATATTGTCCAATTGAAAACGGAGACGGCGGTAATTGCTAAGAAAATTCAGGTGGTAAAATAGTGGCGGACCAATTCAATTTCTTTTTTACCTTTGCCCGGGTTTTCATAGAGTCTAATACAAAAGTTTTGGAAACCCTTGTATTTTACACATTACCAATTATGATAAAAAAAACATCGAACATCAATATAAAAATCGGTTTGGACGAAAACAATGTCCCTGCACATTTGGAATGGCAAGCCGACGATAATCCCAATCAAAAAGCACCGCAAGAATGTAAGGCGATGTTGCTGTCGTTATTTGATATGGACACAAAAGATACCATGAAAATAGACCTTTGGACGACCAAAATGCAGGTCAACGAAATGGATCGTTTCTTTTTTCAAACTTTGCGGGCGATGGCGGATACCTATTTTAAGGCGACGCAAAATCGGGAAATGGCGATTGATATGCAGCGGTTTGCTCAATATTTTGGGGAGAAAACGGAGATTATTCCAAAGGAAGAAAAGCCTAATCCATAACTTTCAGCCTACAACCCGTGCGCAACCCGCAACGCAATGAACAATACCTTCCTGTCAATCATCACAGTCGTACAATCTCATGAGGAAATTCAGCAAGTGCCTGAATTACTGGGAAATTTGTATCCGATATTGAAGGGAAATTTTTCTGATTTTGAAATTATCTTGGTCAACAACACCAACGGGCGGGATTTTTCCAGAATGATTGAACCGTTGGAGGATGGTCTGAAGCACAGTATTTTTCAATTAAATTTATCATCGGCAGTTAATAAAAACCATGCAATTCTTGCAGGTTTGGATAGAGCGAATGGGGATTATACCGTCATTTTCGAGTTTGATTTTTATAAAAAGCCCACAATCGTTTTAGACCTTTTTGAAAAATCGCGAGAAGGCAACGACATTGTTTATTTGCAAGCCAAAAACCGTCAATCGAATTTACGTGGTCGCTTTTTTTATAAATTATTTTACTATATTTTAAAAAACTATTCCAACTTAAAGATAGACGAAAAAGCGCACGATACCCGCATTATTTCGCGTCGTGCTTTGAACTCATTACTACGAATGCGCGAGAATTTACGGTATATGAAAGCGTTGTATTCTTTGGTCGGTTATCAAACGGCAAGCATTGAAGTAGAAGAACCGCTGCGGCACGACCCTAGTCTTTCGTTTTCTGAAAAATTTCGGACATCATTGATTGCGATTACCTCTTTTACGACTTTTCTGCGGAGTATGATGTTGTGGATTTTTATCGCTTCGATTGTCTTTATGGGCGTAGTAATTGTGAATGCCGTCAAGGTTAAAGTTAACAATTATGACCTATTGGGGACTTATCATGAAGCCTTGCCTGGTTGGACTTTTATGATTGTATTGATGTCAATTTTCTTTGCGATTACTTGTTTGAATCTATATATCATGTCGATTTATTTAAGCAACATTTATAATGAAATCAAGCACCGACCGTTGTATATTATTGAGAGTGTACGGCGGTTTTAGGTTGTTGGTTTGACTGATATTATCCACCTCCAAAATCTCAAAAATTAAGGAAGGTTTTTTAAAAACTCACGGTCTGCTTTCTTCAATTTTGCTACGACCAAATCATAAGAATGGTCAACCAATTCGCATAAAAAGCTATCGTCTAAGTCTCCTTCAAAAACCACGGTATTCCAGTGTTTTTTACTCATGTGATAGCCCGGAAGGATGTGTTCAGCATGTTCTTCTCGTAGTTCGATGGCGCGGTCGGGGTCGCATTTAAGGTTGACCTGAAAGTCTTCCCAAGTCAAATTGGTCAATGCGAACATTTTGTTCATGACTTTGAAAACTAAGGTGTTTTCATCGAAGGGAAAGGTTTCTTCGACGGCTTTTTTATTTAAACAATAATCGCGGAATTCTTCGATATTCATAGTTGACATTTTTACTCTTTCAATAAATCTGGTCGCCGCTTCTTCGTTCTTTCATACGCTTTTTCTGCCCGCCAATCCTCAATTTTTTTATCATTTCCAGACAATAAAACCTCTGGTACCGTCCATCCATTAATTTCTGAAGGGCGAGTATAAACAGGCGGTGCCAGTAAATCATCTTGAAAAGAATCAAACAATGCTGACGTTTCATCATTCAAAACACCAGGCAATAACCGACCCAGTGAATCCACTAAAACCGCTGCTGGCAACTCACCACCTGATAAAACAAAATCACCAATTGAAATATCCATCGTGATGTAATGTTCCCGAATCCGTTCGTCTACACCTTTATAATGTCCACACAAAATGATTAAATTTTCTTTTAATGACAGGTGGTTAGCGATAGATTGATTTAAGGTTTCGCCATCTGGAGTCATGTAAATGATTTCGTCGTATTCGCGTTCAGCTTTAAGTTTATCAATACAGGTTGCGATGGGTTCGACCATCATCACCATGCCAGCACCACCTCCAAATTGATAGTCATCAACCTGATTGTGTCGTCCTAAGCCATACTCGCGGAGGTTGTGAATAACGACTTCGAGCAAACCTTTTTCTTTCGCCCTTTTCATAATCGAGTGGTCAAGTGGGCTGACCAATAACTCAGGTTGAACGGAAATGATGTCTATTCTCATCTTTTGAATTGCATTTTTAGTTGAGTGCGAAATTAAGCAGTTATTTCAGATTTTCTAAAAAAAGGAGGATTTAAGTTGTCGAACGGTTAATAATGGAATTGGATTGAATAGACCAAGAGTTTTTTATTAATTTTACCTTTCTTTAAGAGCATGTTTAAATTTTACTCTCCTGATAAGGGAATTGGTAAAAAATAATCTACCCGTTCTGACTCGTTCTTTTTCCATTTAAAAAACTTAAAAAAGGCTCAAATAACCAGTTATGCTCGCATT
>CAYUNA010000416.1:0-4760 GCA_964445895.1 uncultured Saprospiraceae bacterium
TTATACTTGCTCAACCAGCTACAGAGTAGCGTCCCTCTTGGTAGAAATAAAGGTAAATTATATCAAAGCCGCATCGCGGCGGCCCTCTTAAATACTAACCACTTTTATGGATGAAATCATCTCAAAATTTTCGAATATGCCAAAGAACCAATCCTTAAGAACGCAAATCAAATAACCATCAAGAATGTCTAAAAAATTAACGCATCTCGACGCAGCAGGAAACCCGTCAATGGTTGATGTTGGCGCGAAAAATATAACAGTACGGGAAGCAATCGCTCAAAGCATTGTTTGGTTGCCCAAAGAAGTGATGGATTTATTGTTAAAAGAAGATAAAACAGAGATTCAGACCAAGAAAGGACCTGTTTTTCAGACGGCAACCATCGCGGGAATTATGGCGGTAAAACAAACGAGTAACCTCATTCCGCTGTGCCATCCGTTGATAATTGATAAGATTAAAGTCGATGTGCAATTTTCTGATTATCAGGAAATTATCATTAAATGTACGGTTAAAAATACAGGAAAGACGGGGGTGGAAATGGAAGCGTTAACTGGCGCAAGTGTAGCAGCACTGACCATTTATGATATGTGTAAAGCGATGTCGCATGAGATTGTGATTAAGGAAACAAAACTGATACGAAAAACGGGAGGCAAAAGTGATTTTTTCAATGAAGAATGATGCATTTTAAACAATCTTCCCACCCGCATTTTCAATCTCTAAAAACACTTTTTTCAATTCGGCTTCTTCCTTCATAAAGCCACAGCAACCTTCGGAGTAAACCGTCATTTTATAGCCTAATTTCAGTCCATCCAATGCCGTTTTTCGAATATCAAATTCCGTCATCATGCCCATTAAAAATAGCTCGGTGATGCCTTTTTCTTTTAAAAAATCATCCAGCGCCGTTGCTTTTACGCCATTTTCATCAAAAAACGCACTCAAACTATCAATATCAGATAAAATGCCTTTTTGAAAAACAGCAGCAATATGCCCATCTTCTAAATCAACCGCCAATTCTGCCCCAAAAGTATCTTGAATGCAGTGCATCGTCCACAATTTTTGGTCAACACCATTAATTGTCATGGTCTGCCCAGGCTTACGCCAGGGATGGTTGGCTGCAAAACTTTGGTGCGTTGGCGGATGCCAATCCTGGATAGCGATGACCGTATCGAATTCGGTCATTTTCTGGTTGGCAAATTCCACCAATCCGTTCGACCCTTCGATGCCTAAAGACCCCCAATCGAGGAAATCGTTTTGCAAACAACTTAAAATGAGTGCTCTATGTATTTTGGACAATTTGAATGTATATTTTGAGATAAAATAAACTCTTATTATTTGGCTCAAAAGTGAGAAAATTTGCCAACTTTTTTATCTTAAAGTAGACTAATTTTCAAAATAATTTCCGTGCCGCCGTGATTTGGTAAATCATTTACAATCAAGGACTTATCATTACCCGCCATTGCCCGAAGGCGTTCACTCGTCACTTCCATCGCTACAGAACGATGTTGTTCAGCGATTTGACTTTTGAATTTTTTCGACTGTTCCCGACCTACACCGTTGTCCTTAATGATGCAGGTGAGTAGGTTGTTGTCTTGTGTAAACGTGACGGATATTTTTCCTTTTTTTTCCTTCAAATGACCGACCCCATGAATGATAGCATTTTCAACAAAAGGCTGAATCAACATTGGCGGAATTTTGATTTCATGGTCATCGTCTTCAATGTCGGTGAGGATGTCAAAATCAAAAGTTTTACCGCGACTAAATTGCTCCAAAGCAAGGTAACTTTTTAGGGTCGCAATCTCGGTTTCTAAAGAAATTTTAGACGTGCGGGAATTTTCCAAAATAGCGCGCATCAATTTGGAAAATTTTGCCAATTGATAACGAGCCGTCTGATGGTCTTTTTCAGAAATCTGACTCTGAATCGTGTTTAACGCATTAAATATGAAATGCGGATTCATTTGCAATTGCAAGGCTTTTTGCTCCAATTCCAACAAGTGTTTTTCCATTTCCAGACGCTCCTTTTCTTGCCTCGCATTCGCTTTAAATTGGTTTAATCTAATTTTAAAAATCAAGCCAATAATAGATAGAATAAGCAGTGGTAAAACGATTTTAAACCAAGTCGTTTGCCAAAAATGGGGACGCACAGAGAAGGCAAAACGCACTGGTTTTGACCAAACGTTATCTTCATTGGCAGCTTTGACCAAAAAGGTATAATCACCTGGATTGAGGTTGGGATAAGTCACTTGATTTTGCGTGGACGGTGGCGACCAATCCTTATCAATCCCAGCTAATTTCCATTGATAAACCACCTTTTTGGGATTGGGCAAATTGATACCTAAGAAGCTGAATGCCAGATGATTATCATTTGGTTTGAAAGCTAAGTTGACGTTATTTAAACTATCTGAATGGAATTGGTTTTTGTACTCCGTTTTTTCTAAATTTTCGTAAAAAAGCCGTACTTCCGTCAGGCGTAAAATAGGAGGAATAGCGTTAGAAATTGATGCTCCGGACACATATTTTGTTAATCCGTTCATCGTACCGAACCACAAATTTCCAGCGGCATCTTGCGTCACGGCATTCTGGCAAGTCTCGATGCCTTCAAAACCTTCTGAACGACCAAAAAATTGCGTTTCCTGAATGTTTCGTTCAGCATCCAGTACTGCTTTTTCTACGCCACTTTGAGAACCAATCCAGAGATTATTTTTAGTATCAAACTTTAATAAATAGATGTTCTTGTAAGTCAATTGGGCATTATCATCCGTCTTTTTTAATTTTAAAATATTCTGTGTAATGTCTATTTTTGCTAAACCAGCCGAGGTGCCAAACCATAAAAAACCAGTGCTATCCAACGCCATCGTTCGTACTTCTTTTGACGGCAAACCCTGGTCTGTAGAGAATGATTTTGGCTGACCAAACGGCGGTAAATAACCTACGCCATTCCAGCGAGAAGCATACCAAATTCTATTTTCAGTATCAACAAAAAGGTCGTTGATTCGATTGCCCGCCAGTCCATTTTGTTTGGTAAACGGCTCAATTTCGTAGCCGCTGGCATACGAGGATGTTGGGTAGATTCTAAAAATGCCTTCGCCTGCCGTTGCCACTAAAATCCGTCCGTTCAAATCTTCGGTAATATCGCGAATCGGGGCGAGCGGTAAGCCTGCTCGACGACCAATGTACTTAGTCGTGTCTTGCCCAAATATAATGAGCCCTTTGTTTTCTGTACCGACCCAGATTTCGCCATTTTTTGCAGCATAAATTGCTTTTGAAATAAAGGGAAATGCAACAGAATCTTTAGAAATGTCATGAAAGGTTTGACCATCAAAATAGCGTACCCCTTTGTCATATTCAGAAAACCAAACCCGGTCAGCGGTGTCAGATTCGACGGCGTAAATGAATTCTTCATCCAGTCCATTTTCTTTATCAAAATGGACAAATTGTTGCCCAAAATATCGACTCACACCACCGCCAGAAGTGCCAACCCAGGCTTCTCCCCATCGGTCTTCGAGAATGGTGCGGACATGGTTTTTGCTCAAGCCGTTTCGTTCATCCAGTTGATAAAAAGTACTATCAGATGGTTGCCAGACAAACGCGCCCGCGTCTTCTGAACCCAACCACAATTCGCCGTTTTTTCTTTCTAAAAAAGACCAAAAATTAGTAGATTTCAATGGTTTTTTCGTAGGCAACCGAACTGTTTTCTTTTCTAAAAACTGAAAGATTCCTACGCCATAAATGCCCAGCCATATTCGTCCAAAGCTGTCTTCTAAAATAGCCGTGATTTCATTTCCAGGCAACCCATTTTTGTTATTATAAAAATTAACCTCACTGTTTGAAATTTCATATAAACCAACCGTCGAACCGGCCCAAATTGTGCCATCAACCGATTTTTCCAAACAATAAATGCGAGGACTGGAAAGGTCTTTTTGATTTGAAAAATTGATAAGTTGCTCATTGTCAATAAAATACAAGCCGCTGCTCGTACCCAACCAAATTTTACCGTCTTCCGCTTCTACGATGGCATTGATGCTTTTTTGCAAGCTATTATCACTAAAGAAGGGTTGAAAACGGAGACCATCATAAAGCGTCACCCCCTTATTAGTACCTATTAATATATTTCCGTTTTTAAGTTGACAAAGCGCGTAAACGAAATTGCCGGTAAGTGAATCTTTGGTGGTGAAAGATTGAAAATTTTGTCCATCAAACCAACTAACTCCGCCACCTTGGGTACCCATCCACAAATAGCCATTGTCCGCCTCCAACAGTGCATAGACTTGTGATTGTCCAAGTCCTTCGGGAATAGAGTAGGTTTTAAAATTAAATTGTTGAGCAGATGCTGCTATGGTTGTCAGCAAAAAGAAAAAAATCAGCCAAAGTGAGGATTTTTTTTGCAATGTTTTAGATTAAAAAATGGATAATGATGCAGTAATTTTTTAGGTTGAGTAAAAATATATGTCCGGGTGCTTACTTAATACACTGTGTAAAAAGTTATTTTGTATTTTCGAAAAATGGCTAAAGCCATTTTTCGAGGGTAGGTTAGGGGCGAGATTGATTGAGTTTTCTGTCGTAAAACTAAATCAATCTCGCCCCTAAAACCCCAAAAGCGAGGCGGCTTTAGCCGCCGAGCAAAATGTAAAGAAAGTTTTTACACACTGTACTTAACCCGACAAAAAATCAAAATGATTGACTCTGAAAAAAATCTTGGTGCGGGCGGATAGAGAATCGCTATTGAATTTGCAAAATAATTCATATTCTCAAAAATAATTTTTGC
>CAYUNA010000417.1:0-4758 GCA_964445895.1 uncultured Saprospiraceae bacterium
TGCCCTTTACGCAAGACCTCCCATTTTAATTTTACTCCATCTTTTTTTCGTTTTACTCTCGTAAAAATTGGAGCTAAAGGAACAGGCATTTCAATATAAGCCATCGGCGGAATTAATGCCGGATTTTCGTAATAAGTAGCCAGCGTATCCGCCAAACCCAATGGATTTTTTCGCACCGCTTTTGCATTAAAAAACGCACTGCCAGATACCAGTTGTGAGTCTCGATTGAGTTGTATTTGCTTGGCAATTTGATCTCGTTCTGACCATTCTGGCTGCTTATCCGTACCGACCTTATACGCGGCATGACCTATATATAAGTGTCGTCCAAAAGTACGCCCAGACCACCAATCCAGCAGCACTTGATAATCTGCCGGGGCAAATCCAATATTCCAATACAACTGTGGGGCAACATAGTCAATCCAACCATTCTCCAACCATTTTAAAATATCGGCGTGGAGGTCGTCATAACTCGTAATTCCAGCGCGAGTCATTGAGCCATTGACGGGGTCCATATCTTGATTTCGCCAAACACCGAAGGGGCTAATGCCAAATTTCACATGCGGGGCAAGGGCTTTTATTTTGGTAGAAATGGACTGAATCATTTTGTCCACATTGCTGCGTCGCCAATCTTTTACATAAAAATAGCCAAATCCATGTTGTGCAAAACTAACGCTATCGGGAAACTCCTCACCCTGCTTTTTGTACGGATAAAAATAATCGTCAAAATGAATCGCATCCACATCATAAGTCATCAAAATCTCACCGACGACTTCTGTTAAGTAATCTCGAACTTCAGGAATTCCTGGATTAAAATAATATTTTCCACCATAAGGAACCATCCAATCGGGATGAGTATGGAAAGGGTGTGTTTTCGCTAAGTTCTTCGTATTCAAATCCAAACTTGCCCGTAGAGGATTCAACCAAGCATGAAATTCCATCCCTCTTTTGTGCGTTTCTTCGAGCATAAAAGCAAGTGGGTCATAACCTTTTTCCAGAGAACGACCTTGCCGACCAGAAAGGAATTTTGACCAAGGGGCTAATTTTGAAGGGTAAAATGCATCTGCTGCCGGCCGTACCTGTGCAATGATGGTATTGAACCCCATTTCTTGAAAATAATCCAATAGTTCAATCCATTCTTCACGCTGTGCATCAGCATCCAGGTTGGCAGAGGAAGGAAAATCAATATTATTGACAGACGCTATCCAGATACCTCGAAATTCTCGAACGGGCGGAAAAACCTCTTCAACTTTTGTCGTCGTTGATGCCAGGGAGTCAACCATCAAGGAATCCGTAATCTGTGAAACAAGGGAGTTACTTTGAGCCAAAAAGAGTAGGCATACGATGATGTGAATTTGTTTCCTCATAGTTTTTTCTGTTTTAAAATTAGCGAACTGGCGTGTGTTCATATTCAAAAATAATTCAATTTGAGAACACAAGATACCAGATTCTATGTTTGTTTTCAAAATTTAGGAACTAAATTACAAAAAAATGAATTCCATTGAACTTTTGTCATACCAATTAAGTTTATACCTTTGCGAGTGCAATTAACAACGAGCAATTTTCACTATTTGTCAAAATTGTTCATTATTGGTTACACATTGTTCATTGATTTTTTGGGGATGTAAAGGCTTCGACAGGAGAGTTTACTAATTAGTAAGCATGCCGGGGCAACGTTATTTACCTCGTTAATAAATAATAGCGAAACAATTCTATATGGCAACAGAAATGTAGCCATGGCTGCATAAGACTAGGTCTTATCGCACCATTGGGCCCTGCGTTTGACGTTCGATACACAACGTACCGCCCATCAACAACCTTTCGGACTAGTGCGTCAGCCCGTTCTGACTGACAAGCGAAATTTAAAGAGCTAAGGCGATAGACTGGTGGGTTACCAAACCTACCTGTTGCTCGAAAATTTAATTGGTAACTAAGCATGTAGAAGGCTTCTTGGGAGCTTTTTTGGACCCGAGTTCGATTCTCGGCATCTCCACAACTTACTGATAATCAATTGTTTGACTTTCAGTTTCAATGAATTAAAAAAAGCTCACAGCGTATTGTTGTGGGCTTTTTTTGTTTACCATCTGGCGATAATACGGTTTTTGCTCCGTCTTTAGAATTTAATTTTTGTCAGGTCAAGTGACATTTGATACAACACCTTTACTTTTAGGTTATCGGCAGCCTTACGACAACTCTTGTCCCTGCAGCTTCCCCGTTTTTCTTGGTCAAATCTTCCACTTCTATCGAGGCTTTTGTGCCATAAAATTGATTCGTCATCGCCACTCTATCCTGCGTCAATTCCATTCCAATAGACTTAAATTGTGCTTTTCGAGCCGTATTACTTTTCATTTCACCAGCAGCTTTTCGACCAATACCGTTGTCTTCGATAGTGAAAACAATAGAATCGTCTTCAATCATTTTCACATCAATTAATAGCATACCTCTTTCATCTTTTTTGTGCATCAATCCATGCCAAATCGCATTTTCAACGTAAGGCTGTAAAATCAGTGGCGGAAGTTCGACAAACTCAGCATCAATGTTATCGGAAACTTGAATTTTATAATCAAACTTGTCATTAAAACGAAAGTTTTCAATCTCAATATACAACTTCAAGAACTCCAATTCATCTTCCATCATAATCATTTGTGACTTAGAGTTGTTGAGGATGAGTCGAATCAGTTTAGCAAATTTTGTCAGATAATTCGCAGCGGTTCGTGCATCATTTTGCACCATAAATAACTTGATGGAATTCAATACATTAAATATAAAATGAGGGTTCATCTGAGCCCGCAAGGCCCGCATTTCAATCTGAATCAATCGTTGTTTAAAATCTTCTTCTAATGATTTTTGAATCACTAAGCTTTGTTCTTTTATTTGTCTTTCGTTCAAAAATTGCTGCACTCGAACATTGTATTGATACAGGGCAATGATAAACACTGGAATTGCCACACCAATCGCTTCAATTAGCGCCGCAGTCAAAACGACAACATTACTCTTTTCGATATAAAAAACGCCCATTGTGAGGAGCAGAAAAACGATTATATTGAAGGCAAAAAGCTGCTTAGTAGGGCTGGTAATAAATAAATTTACCAAAATCATATAGACGACAAAAGTCATCAGACTGTTCCGGTCTTTGGTTGCAAAAAGAGCCATTGGAATGAGAATCACCGTCATCAAAAAAACAGTTCCATATATAATAAGACGGGTATATTTATATTCACCTTTGGATATTTGTTCGGAATTACTCTGAATTAAAAAGGCTGGAATGATAAATAAACCCAACCCCATGTGTAGAAACATAGATACTTTGTAAACGTAACTTTCGTCAAATTTGCCACTCTGAATCCGTTGAATATCAAGGAGAAGAAGCAATAAAAAAAAGAATACTCCCAAAAAAGAAATGATAAATACTCGCTCGGCATTTTCGATATCTAATTGCGCGAAGAAGGCAGGTCGGTCGTTTTTGGGTAGTTGAACCCGGAAAATATTTAAGAATTTTTTTAACATACTCCCCTTGTTTTCTCATTGTTTAAAATTGGTGATGCTAAAGAAAGGAAACTGACATTTAGGAATTTGATAAAATAATCGGTGATAAAAAAATACTTCGCTTAACTGTTCTGTTCATTTAATTAATTGCTCATTCCTAAACTCTTTCTTTGATTCTTCGTCAAAACACTAAATCATTGATTTTCAGGAAGTATAAAAATTAGACATGTTCTAAAACAGAGACAACAATTCCTCTTTTTTGCTCCGAGATACTTTTACTTTCCCATCATTACTCATAATCAGGTAACCGCCATCCGTTTTTACATAATTTTTTATCTCATTCAAATTAACCAAGAAAGAGTTGTGCACCCGAAAAAAGTTTTCTTGTTCAGCAAGCATTTCGGCGATTTCTTTCAACGTTCTGGAGATTAAAATTTTCTTGCCTTTTTTCAGATAAACCAACGCATAATTATTGTCAGATTGACAATAAACAATATCTTCTAACTTTACAAAAACATAGCCTTCGTAGGTCGGAAGTGCTAAATTTTTAACGTTGTTTCTCCTTGAGTCCTCCAGTTGTTTTTTCAAAAAATCAATATTCTCAGACCCAATATTATTCTTTTTCTTCTCTTCTACCCGACCGATTGCTTTTTTTAAATCATCGCTATCAATAGGCTTTAACAAATAATCTACTGCGCTAATTTTTATTGCCTTAACCGCATATTCATCGTAAGCAGTGGTAAAAACTACGTCAAAATCAATATTCGGGATTAATTCTAATAATTCAAATCCATTTAAATAAGGCATTTCAATATCTAAAAAAACAACGTCTGGTTTTTTACTATTAATTGCTTTAAGTCCTTCTTTTCCAGAGTCATACATGCCCATAATATTGACCTCTGGGCAGCTATTTTTAAGCTCCCATTCTAACATTTTGAGGCAATTCGCCTCATCATCAATCAATATTGCATTTAACATATTTCGTATTTCTTTTGAATAAAAGACTTTCTGAATGAGGTTTGAGTGGCTTTAAACTTTCTTAGCCACATTCATAAAGTCTAAAGAAGCGTGCAAAATAGTAAGAATATTCTGAATGCTTGTAAGTTTTATTTAGGAAAATTATTATGCTTTTGAGGATTGTTTTTTTTTCCTACTTTTGTCCGCTTAATAAATACAGGAAGGGCTTTCTCATAAAAACTAAAAGGCGCAGAGCGACTAAGCTATTGGTAGAAATTTAAGCATTATTCTTCAGGCGCAGAGCGACTGCCCGATTAA
>CAYUNA010000418.1:0-4741 GCA_964445895.1 uncultured Saprospiraceae bacterium
TTATTGCGGTATTTGTATTAAGTAAGTTGTGTTAAGTGCCTCGTAGTAATTAATTCGGTATGCACACATCTCGACTTGGTCATTAATTTTATAAATTTTCAAATATAATCCAGTTCTTTAACCTTTTTATATCCGCCCGCACCACGATTTTCTTTTTTCAGACGGAGTAAAAGCTGGATTTTTCATAAAAATCCAGCTTTTGCTCCGTCTATAAAAAATAATCAAGTGGTGCGGACGGACAAAAGGTAGAAAAATTTACAAAATTCTATCTGATTTTTAATCATGATATTTTGTGTGCATACCGTAAGGAGTAAGTACAATGTGTAAAAACTTTCTTTACAAAGACAGTTAACCGACCTAAGATGGTTGGTTAAAAAATCAGTATCTTTATCTCCTTGCATTATTCAGCTATTTTGGTAATTTTGCGACATTCACCCTGTATTATCGAAAATAATTTTCTTTATATACAACTTAGGGTAAAAATCGTCGTTTTTGAACAAACATTATCAGGGAATATTTTGATAACCTTCGATTCTTGAAGGCATCTTTTGCGCTCATTTTGCACTTTGAAAATCCTCATTATATCAACATAAATCGGACTTTCAAAGCACAAAATGAAACCAAAATCTGCTGGTTCAAGAACCGAAGTTTATTTAATTCGCGTTCCTTAATTCTTCATTTTTCATTCTTAATTAATATAATGAAGCAACAATACCACTTTACAAAAGCTATCGTATTAACTGCCTTTTTTCTCGCGAATTTTCACTTTGCGCAAGCTCAAAAATACAGCAACGAATTTCTTAGTATTGGGATTGGCGCGCGCGCACATGCGATGGGTGGGTCAGTGTTGGCATCAGTCAATGATGTGACGGCAGGCTACTGGAATCCTGCTGGATTGGCGAGTTTTGGGTCAGATAGAGGGCTTCAATTAGGGGCAATGCACGCCGAGTGGTTTGCTGGAATTGCTAAGTACGACTACCTCGCCGCGACCATTCCGTTGGCGAACGCTGACCGCCGCATTGGTTTGTCAATGATTCGATTTGGGGTAGATGGTATTCCCAACACTTTGAGTTTATTTGAGGATGATGGGTCGGTCAATTATGATAATATTGTGGAATTCTCGGCAGCAGATTATGCATTTTTAGTGAGCTATGCGCAGAAGATGAATTTGAAAAACAAGAACAATAATTTGTACATCGGTGGTAATGTAAAAGTGGTGCGGCGAGTCATTGGAACATTTGCCAATTCATGGGGATTTGGTATTGATTTGGGGCTGCAATATCATACTAAAAGATTAAAAATTGGCGTTGTTGGTCGTGATTTGACTTCTACTTTTAATGCGTGGAAAACAGAATTTAGCGACGATGACAAAGCTGTTTTATTAGATACTGGAAATGAATTGCCCGATGTGAGTTCGGTGGAAGTCACCAAGCCGTCGCTTGCGGTTGGTGTAGGCTATAGTTTTGATTTTGAAAAAGTAACGTTGACGCCAGAAATCAACTTTGTATTAACAACGGATGGACAACGAAATACATTGATTCAGGGCGACCCGATTAGTATTGACCCCGGGGCTGGTTTAGAATTAGGTTATAATGACTTTTTATTTTTTCGAGCGGGGGTAAATCAGTTTCAATATGAGCAAGATTTTGATAAAACAGAGACTTTGACGATGCGACCAAGTCTGGGCGTTGGGATGAAATTAGGTCGGTTGCAATTGGATTATGCGTTTTCTAATTTGGGGGACAATGACAATAAATTTTCCCATATTATTTCCTTGATTTTTGAAATGAAACCGAAGAATAATCAGGTCGTACGAGGATTTTAGAGGACACATATATTTATCGATTTTCGGGCAGAAACATTTTTTAAAGATACAAGTAGAAAATGAGCAGTTTCAAACAGATTTTAAAAGACAAACGGTTCATTTGGATTGGATTAGGATTGTTAGCTATTTTAGTAAGAAGTGTGGCATCGCCTGCTGCGATTGAGCAAGTTTATAGCCGGGGTATTTTTGTTTTTGTTCGGACAATGTTTGATGTAATTACGGGTATCCTGCCGTTTGCAATGGTCTATTTGCTATTCGTTGTTTTGGTTATTTTGCTGGTTTTCACTATAAAAAAAGTCCTTACGGACAGCCGAAAATGGCCAGCTCGAATTGGTAGTGCTATTTTCTCTTTGCTCGCTTTTATTAGCGGGGTTATTTTCTTTTTTTTGGTTCTTTGGGGATATAATTATGGGCGAGTCCCGATTGAACAACAAATGGGTTTTGAGACCACTCCCCTGTCTTTAGAGGATTTAAAAATGGAATTGGATTCTACTACCAAAGTCATCACCCGTCTCCGTGCTAAGATTCCAAACATTACCGATTCTGCGATTAATCAATCATTTTTACCACTTGAGCTGGAGGAGACGATGCACGACGCATTGGTCGATATTTTACGCAAACACAACTACCCTACTCCAGGTTATGTGCGGGGGCGTTTGTTGTGGCCAAAAGGCTTACTTTTGCGCATCAGCACAGCAGGGGTTTATATTCCGTTTACTGGAGAAGGACATATCGATGCGGGGTTACATCCCATTCAATTGCCTTTTGTGACGGCGCATGAGATGTCGCATGGCTATGGCTTTGGAGATGAAGGAACTTGTAATTTCCTGGCATATTTGGCGTGTATCGACTCTGAAAATCCGCTGTTACAATACATTGGATATTTCAGTTATTGGCGATATGTGGCATCCAATTATCGACGATATCAACGAGAAGAATACAAGGAATTTTATGAGGCAAGAGTGCCGGAAGGTGTCAAAAACGATTTGCGGGCAATTTATGTAGAAATGGATAAATACCCAGATATTTTACCAAAAGTAAGGGATGCGGTTTATAATAATTACTTGAAAGCACAAGGTATTTCGGAAGGCATTCAAAATTATAGCCGAATATTAATGCTAGAAAAAGGAAGGAAGCGTTTGATGGAGGACTGAAAACATAGAGGTTGCCGGCTCGCCCCGAAGTTTGAACCGACAACAATTCCTCCATCATTAATCTTGCTGGTTTCATTTTTTCATGAAATCCATTTTGGCAAATAGTAAAGATGTTATTTATTTTTTGACGCTGGGTCAAAAGTAATTTTAAATTATAGTTTAAAAAAATTAAAGGTTATTTACGACACAAAGAAGGTGATGAAAGGCTAACATCATATTTCCTACCCTATTTTATTCAACCGAGACAGCACATCTGATTTGTAATATCTTCCTAAAGGCAGAGCTTGTTCTCCCACGTATATTTGATTATCAGATATGTTTATTTTAGAAACCTTCGCCATTTGCACTAAATATCCCCGATGGATACGAGCAAAAGATTCGGTGGGTAAATCTTCTAACATTTTCTTTAAAGATGTCTTGACGGCATATTTTCGGTTACTTGTTTGTACCATTGAATAGTTGCCATCGGAAGAAATATACAGAATTTGGTTGGTATTAATTTTCTCCAACTGACTCCCCATTTTCACAAAAACATGATCATCCATAAGTAATCGTTTGCGAAGTTTTTCATACTCTTCTTTCTTTTTAAAGAAAAGCGCATTTTCGATAGATTTGCTCAATGAATCTGGGTTGAATGGGTGGCCATGTAGAGCATAAGGTTGGTTACCAATAAGGAGATTTTTATCGGTAAGGCTTTCATTTGAGAACAAACAAAGAAAGGGAATGTTGGCGTTTTCAAGCCGACTTAAAATAACTGATTGACCATTTTTTTCCAAAAAAGAAAATCCTATAATGGCAAATTCTACTTTGGTTTCACTTAGTAAATTGTCTAAATCATCGGCTACATCTACAGTAATAACATCTTTAAAACCATTATTATATAGAATTTTGGTTAGCTGCAAAGCTGACTCTTCATTGTTTTCTAAAATCAAAATTTTGACCACGTTCATAGGTAATTTCCGTTTGTTTTGAATGCTCACAGAAACAATTACAGCAATTCATGCACGTTTTCTATTGATTTTTTTCATAGAAAAAAGTGATTGCGCCGCAAATTGGTAGCTGTATATTCAATTCTTTTATACAGGCGGTTATAAAAACTTCTTACGTAGAAATTTTTATAAAAAGTTTGGAAACAAATTGATTGGCAAACAGTAAAAATAGACCAAGCAGGTCTTTTTTTTGTTTTATAATGATAGTGGAAAACGCTCTCTCTCAGAAATGAAAACTCTGACTGCTGCAAAACTACTTTTTTTTAAGTAAGTTTTAAAATTTTTAAGACAATATTTTATTGAGGGTGTTTGTAGTGAATAATCTACTGCTGCAAATCTTAAATAGTTGACAGTTATAAATAACGGAAAGTAAATGACCCCCAATAATAAAAGGAGCCCCCCACGAAACGAGTCGTGAGAGGCCATCCCAAAAACTGCTCTTTGGTCAAGCCCTAAGGGAATTTGACCTTCACCTAAGGACTTATATCTTTCATTCCTAAACACCCAACAAGTTGTTATTCACACTTGTGTCAAGTTAACAATTTTCTCATTTGATTAAGTTTCTAAAAAAAGCAGTTATGCGCCTGCGGGATTTTCAAAGCGGTTCGGATATTAATGTTATTTAGCAAAAACAACACTTTAACACATCAATACATGGCGGTGTATCAAATGTAATGCTGTACTTTAGCCGTTATCTAGCCGTGAGCACCCCTAATTATTTTTTTTCAGATGGAGCAAGATTAGATTTTTTAATAAAAATCTAATCTTGCTCC
>CAYUNA010000419.1:0-4737 GCA_964445895.1 uncultured Saprospiraceae bacterium
TCTGGAATCTGTATTCTGGAACAAAAACAAACAAAACGAAAAAAATCCGTATGCAACTCACTACACTCGATTGGTCTTTTATCTTCGGCTTCTTTGCCATCTCCCTCGCTATCGGTTTATTTGCTGCCAAAAAAGCAGGTAAAAATACCTCCGAATTCTTTCTGTCAGGTCGAAATATGCCTTGGTGGTTACTTGGTATGTCAATGGTCGCCACAACTTTTTCGACTGACACACCTAATCTGGTAACAGACCTCGTACGTCAAAATGGTGTGGCTGGAAACTGGGTCTGGTGGGCATTTTTATTGACAGGAATGCTGACCGTTTTTGTCTATGCTAAACTGTGGCGACGCTCGAACGTATTGACCGATATGGAATTTTATGAACTACGGTATAGCGGAAAAGGTGCGCGGTTTTTACGCGGTTTTCGGTCGGTTTATTTGGGATTGTTTTTTAATGTATTGGCGATGGCAGGGGTGTGTTTAGCGGCGATGAAAATAGGCGAGGTGATGCTCGGATTAGATAAATATCAGACGATTTTAGGCGCTTCGTTTATTACGGTTATTTTTAGTTCTTTAGGTGGATTTAGAGGCGTAATTTATACGGATTTCTTATTGTTTTTTACGGCAATGATTGGAGCAATTGCGGCGGCGTATTTTGCCGTTTCGCACGAAAGTGTAGGTGGTTTGACGGCGTTGATAGAAAACCAGTCAATAGCGGATAAAATGTCGATTCTACCTGATTTTGACAATACAGAATTATTGGTTTCTATCTTCATCATTCCACTTGCAATTCAGTGGTGGAACTCATGGTATCCCGGTGCAGAACCCGGTGGTGGCGGTTATATTGCCCAGCGGATGTTGGCTGCGAAAGACGAAACCCATGCGATTAAAGCGACGTTCTTTTTCAATATTCTGCATTATGCGTTGCGACCGTGGCCGTGGATTTTGGTGGCATTAGCTTCGTTACTTGTTTTTCCGATGCAGCTGAAGGATAATCAAACGCCACAGATTGTAATTGCGAAAGAAACACCGAATATGTTGCAAGATAGTGTTGGTACTGCGGATTTAGCCATGTTGACAGAAGGTATCAACTTTAATTTGGCGAAAGCCCAGGAAAACAATAAGATAAGTGAAGTTGAGCATTTAAATCGTTTGAATACTATTGTCGGTAAAAATCAAAATGCGTTGCAAATCAAATCGTTAGCGTATATCTTTTCCAGAAAGAATAAAAATAAAGAAAAGGAAGATTGGGGCAGCCCTGTAGCTGATGAAAAACTGGTAGCATTTCATTTGGCTTATCCGATGGTTTCTGTTGATAAATTAGGGCAAGATTTAGGTTATCCTGCCATGTTAACTTTTTTGCCCAAAGGTTGGTTAGGTTTAGTCTTAGCATCCTTAATTGCGGCATTTATGTCTACGATTTCAACACACTTGAATTGGGGGGCATCCTACCTCACCAACGATTTTTATAAAGCTATCGTCAAGCAAGAGGCGAGTGAAAAAGAGTTGGTCGTCGTCGGTCGAATTTCAACGGTGATTTTGATGGTGTTTGCGATTGTGATAGCCTTATTTTTGACCAATGCCAAACAATTATTTGACATCATCATCATGTTTGGGGCAGGTACGGGATTGATATTTATTTTGCGTTGGTTTTGGTGGCGTATCAATGCATGGAGTGAAATTTCAGCCATGATTTCTTCGGGCTTGGTTTCGATTGCGATTGGTATTTTTGGCTGGTTTCCAGAAGGATTGCCTGCTTGGTCAAAATTTCCAATAGTTGTTTTAATTACAACCATCGTTTGGGTGGCAACGATGTATTTGACGCAGCCAGATTCTAAACGAACGTTGCGTGATTTTTATAAAAAAATACAACCGGGCGGGCCAGGTTGGCAAAAGGTAATAAAAGAAGCGCAAAATGATGGTGAAGAAGTTATCTTATCAACTGAAAAATGGTCTGTGCCATCGGGTATCTTAGCGATGCTGCTGGGAACTATCCTGGTGTACAGCTTGCTTTTTGCGACGGGAAATTGGGTGTATCAAAAAACCATTCCAGCAATGATATTAACGGGCGTATCGGTAGTTGCCGGGTTTTTATTATCGAAAGTATGGCAGCGGATGGGGAAGGAGATTTTGTAAATGAAACATGAGTTATCCTGAATTAAAAATTTAGGATAACTCATGTTTTGCTCCGTCTGAGAGAATATTTTTAGCGGCGCAGATGGATAGGAAAAAGACAAATAGCATTAGATTTTGACATAACTAAAATTCGCACGAACCTAACCTGCTTCTACCTTAACAACATAACACTCCCCTCTAAAATTAGCACCTCTTGATCCCAAAACAATACTTTGGCAAAATAAGTATAAACTCCCGTATCCAAAATTTTTCCTCTCGTTGTGCCATCCCAACCTAAATTGGGGTCATTTGGAGGAAATTCACTTTGTTGAAAAACAATGCCGCCCCAACGATCAAAAACCACTAACTCTTCAATCATTTGCACATTTCTTGGTTTGCCAAAAACAGTAAAAAAGTCATTGATACCATCAAAGTTTGGAGAAAAAACATTAGGAACAAATGCTTTACGTACGCCAATAATCCCAATGTCAATCGAATCTGACCGAACACAGCCATCTTCAGAGGTGACGGTTAGTACATAATTAGCAGGAAACATAGGAAAGGATTCCGTATTCAAACAAGTATCACAAGTTAGCAATTCCGTTGAGTTCCAAACCGTACTTTGAATGGAAATAGGATTAACTACTGGTCTCAATTCTGCTTCACAACCCAACTCTACGGAAAACGGTTCGCCCATATCAATTATTGGAATTTCTACATCACCTAACGAACCCGTCAACTCACCTGTACAGCCATTCACATCTGTAATTTCCAGGGTATATTCTCCCGCAATCAAATCTTCAAAAACAAGATTAGAACCATTTGAGACGCCGTCTATCGCGTAAGTAAACGGTGGAATACCACCTGTGTTGGATTCAATATTGATAAAACCAGTATTCAGACCATCGCAATTGGCATCGGTAAAAGTAGCGGATAAAATCAAGGAATCTGGCGCAGTTAATAGGGTTTCACCGATTAATTCACAGCCGACTGCATCCGTAATTGTGACCGCGTAGGGCGTATTGGCAGAAAGGTTGTCAATTGTCGTTGTTGTTTGTCCTTCGTTCCAAAGATAATTATACGGTGGCACACCTCCTACTGGGACAACCATCAAAACGCCGTCGCTACCCGTTGCGCAAGAAACATTGAAGCCGCTATAATCCGACGGTACAAAATCCAGCATCATTACAGGTGGCTGTGTGACTTCGGAAATGATAACGCCGACATTTCCAAAACCATCTTCAACTGTTATCAAGTACGTTCCATTGGGTACATTGCTAATGTTAATTAATTCGCCTAAAGCAGCAATATTGCCATTGCCGGAATGAGTCGCGTTTAAATTTTCATAAGAATAAGTGAACGGTGGCGTGCCATTATCCACCTGAAAATCAATCATTCCCGTTTCATCTCCAAAGCAAATGGCAGGCGTTGGAAAATCACTGCCTTCGATATTGCATTGAATAACAAAAAGGTCAAGATTCACAACACTGTCGCATTCAAAAATAGAGGTTAGCAAGACTTCATAAAGCCCCGCTTCCGTGAATGGATTTGTCCCAACAAACAGCGTATCACCATCGCAAATATTGGCTTGTACATCCAAAATAGGGGTAATCAGTTGTTCTAAATTTGCCATGATAATACTATCGCAGCCAAACTGATTTTGTAAAACAAATTCATAAAAGCCTGTTTCACAAATTAACTCACCGCCTACTTCATAGCAGTCATTGGCGCAAAAGACGTCATCAATTTCAGTCAGATTTGGGCTTTTTACTGCCAGCGTTCGGCAGGTTGGAGGGGCTTCATCACAAGCATTTTTAGAAGTGACACAAAGAATGTAAGTACCCTCGGTGTCAAAAGTATAATTAATTAGAGAGTCATTGACATTTAAATCTACTCCATTCAATGTCCATTCAAAATCTGCTGCCCCGATTGGGAAATCAACTGAATACGCTAACGGCGTGTCAATACACACAAGGCTGTCGCCTAAAATTTCTCCAGATTCGTCCAAAGGATTAACTTCTGTTGTGCCATCCAGCACCGTGAATGTCCAATCACAAATCGACCCTCCACTACCATCCATAACGATGTAATAATGCTGCCCAATGGTGAGTGGTGTGTTGGTGTTAAATACAAAAGCGTCACCATTCGCTAAATCCATTTTACATTCTGTAATCGGCGTAAAATTCTGGCAATCTAAACTTTCGTAAAAGCCAAGGTCCAAACTGGATTGATTAAACTGCCCCGGTGTACAATTGGAAACGTCTATTTGAATACTCAAGCTGGTACTTCCTGCAATGAACGCAATAAAGTGCATATCATCTGGTGTGCTACAGAAATTGTTGCCAAGACTTTGACCACCTGCTGCAAGGTCGTTAATACCTGTATAGCCATTAATGTCGCAGATGACACAAGCATCAGCACAATTATTAGCCATCATAGGCGTCGGTCCACAAGGTTGAGGTTGTGACCAAATGGAAACCGCAATTAAATTCAAGATTAAAACAGCCAGGTATTTTGTCAATAAATTATTCATAGGTGATATTTTAGTACACTATGTAAAAAGTCATTTTGTATTTTCGAAAAATGGCTAAAGCCATTTTTCGAGGGATAAGATTGGGGGGGG
>CAYUNA010000420.1:0-4726 GCA_964445895.1 uncultured Saprospiraceae bacterium
TTCTAAAGTTTTACCACCTTAAAATACCGTTCAAAACCTTCATTATAACATTTAGCAAAATAACTGCCTGATGCATATTCTTCAAGAGAAATAACCGTTTTTGACTCATTGCCCAATCGAGAAAGCACATCACTTTCAATCATTCTACCCAAGTAATCATAGATTTCAATTTGCACATCGCCTGCTATTGGAAACGCTTCGTCTATTTCAATCGTCAACATTCCGTTGGTTGGATTTGGGAAGACTTTAATATCACTGGCTGCAACTTCATTGACATTATTAATAACGCCAAATTCGAGAGTGATGGTTTCCTGATAAAAGCAAGTTTCAGACGCATCTTGTACCATGATTTCATACTCACCTGTCGTCAAATCTGCAAAGGTATTGTTTTCAAAAAAGGTTAACCCTCCATCAATACTGTAAGCATATGGAGCAAATCCACTCGTTGCAGTAATCGTAATTACGCCATCCGCCGTATCTTCATCAGTTGCATTAATGGTCTCGATTTCGGTATTGAATTGACAGCCTTCTTCATTCGGACAAAATAGCTCAATCGCTTCAAAATCAAATTCTCCATCATTGGTAAACAGCGTTTCGCCAGCAGAATTCAGCATTGAAAAATCGCCTTGACCAAACCCACAGCAGATACCGTCGCCCCAAGAATCATAAACTCGCAAAGACAAACAAGAACTGTAATCCACACAAATATCTTCCGTTACACCGACAGCACCTGCTTCTAAAAAACCCGTTGCTACGACTTCGTTATTGAGTTCATCATAGACCTCCCATGAAGTTTCCTGAGGGTAATCATCGGCGTTGATGACCAAGGTAACATAGTCGTAATCGGATTCGCTCAAATCTGCAACAACTGATGCATTATTATTGCTGTTAATCGCATCTGGTTGACCATTGAGACTCAACAAGTTTAAGGTGATTTCATTGTCTCCCTGTTGCAGGTTTTCGGTAACGGAGATATTGATTTCTGCCTCCGCTGTATAGACAATATTTGAAGTATAATTGACTACATCGACAACCATTCCATTTGCGATTACTTCGATTTCGGTATTGTTAAAAGTTGTTTCTCCATAGTTTTTTACCTTAGCACTCACCTCAATGGTTTCACCACAGACAGCCTCCGCTTTTTCTATCGTCAGCTCGCCCTCCAATAAATGTAACTTAGTCAAAACAGTACTTAGCGTATCGTTTGCGCTATATCCATCTGTAGATTCAGCTACCACAATTTTGACGTCATAATCGCCAATTGCAGAAAAATCCTGAGGTGTAGCAAACTCGTATTCTTCCTCGCTTTGAGGCGTAAGGGTTTCGTCAATGTTGAGCGTTTCGACGAGGACATCGTTGATTAAAAGTTGTATGTCAAAATTAGACATTTCTTCCAGACCTGCGTTGCGAATTCGTGCTGAAACCAATTCTGAATCACTTAGGCTGGCTGTATTTTGCGGATTCGTCAGTTCCACCGCTGCTAAGTCTCGATTTGCTTTAATGTCTGCCCAAAAAGATACCCAAGGTCTCGCTTGTTTGATAATCAACTGGTCTTCTGCCGTTACTTTATACTCAATATCCATCCCAAATCCTTCTGCTCCGACAACGTTGTAGAGTATGGCAAACTCATCGTGAATAACGCCGAGGTACTCCCGCATTTGATCGAGATAAATTTCCTCCATCACCAGTTCTTCATCGCCATCTACAAGGTTGGAATATCTTAAAATGAAATACCCTTGGTCTGGGTCTTGGCTCAACAACATTTCTTCAGGAATCGAGTTGGCATCCGGATTGGTAATCAGTGATTCACCGACTTGTGTATTGAGGTAAAAATTATTTTGGGTCATGTAAATTGGGTCAATACTCACCCCTACACCATTCGATTTTTCTTCTTCAAAATTGGGGTGGCACAAGATGCCCATTGCCGCGATAAAATGGTCAACCCGATAAAAATCTCGCTCGTCAAAAGCGCGGAAATTCCACATACTTGCATAGACTTGTTTCACTGATTTTTGAATATGTCCTTCCCAGGGATGCTGCGTTTTAGACGTATATAAACCAGCACCACTGAAGCCTGGCAAATCCTCATTATTGGTACTCGAACGGCAACGAATAGAAGTACCAATTGGAAAAGATTCTTGCATATCCTGCAATTCATCTAACATCCATTGCGGTAACGGGGCGTCTTTAATATCATCTCTAAAGTCATCTAACATATCAATTCGCGTTTGCAAATCACCGATAAAGTCAGGGTCATTTATCATGTCCTCTACACGCGTATAGAAATCATTGAACTTCATAAATTCATCATAAAAATAGAATGGAATTCCGAAGCCATCGGGGATTGTTCCTTCCGGAAAACCAAAATTACGCATCGTCGCTACATTAGAACATTTGGCACCAAAAGAAGTAGACATTTCAAACGTAATAGAATCTAATGGTAAAATTTCCGTTTGGCTTAAATCTCTTTCTGGAATCTGCTCTTCGGTTGGTCGCAATGCCTCATACCAGTCATTCACCTCATCAATCGTCGCTTCTCTGATATAATAGCGGTCTTGTTCTACTTTATAATAAATGTAATTGTCTAATAAATTGGCAATGGAATCAATCGCGAGTGGGTCTTGAATATACGCATTGGGTACATTGTCTTGAATGGCTCTCAAATTGACGTGCGACAACGGGGTTTGAATAATAGAAGTAATAATTCCTCCGACCCTCGGCAACGAATTGGGCAACGCATCGTACAACACAATATCTCTTGACCCTGGCGTTTCGTTAAGTGCCATGTGTTTGAAAAAACCGTATCCTTCCGCTTGATTCAAAGGAATGTAGTCAATGTCCGCAAAAACTTCAGATTCTAAAACGACATTGACTCTTGACCCTGCATAATCCGCTTCGTATTGAGACGTATAAATTCCTTCGCCTCCGTCACCAATAAAATGCTGCATATTATTGTTGAGAAATGGCATATTTGCTACCAACAATTCGAAGCTTCTGCGGGTAGATTCAAACGATTCTGCATCTCCAAATGAAAAATTAAACGAATAGCTTCCAATTGAACCATTCGGCAATATCTCATTAGGATTGAAGACTATCTCACCAGACCCATCATCGCCATTCACATTGGCACCGATAGCGTTGAAAAAACCAGCGTGAATAAAATGCGTATTGCTATTGATAAAATAAACCTTTGGTTCATCCGTATCTTTGTCCAATATACCGAACTTCACAAATTGCTGACCATTCAAAAAAGGAGCCCATGGAACATCTTCTACGACAGCTAAACTGGCAAAAGTGGCAGCATCAGGGATAGACGTTGTCCCATCTGTAAATGAAATTGCCTCAGCAAAATTCAAGGGTGCATTGGTAGGCATATCGTTGAATTCTGTGATGTCATCAATTCCATCTCCATCCTGGTCATCGGGATTGGCAATATCATGTTCCGTTATCGTATAATTCTGTAGCGGATAAGCACCTGCTGGTTCAGAAATAATCAGATTACCATCAACGCCCATAGTTATCGACGTAACGGATTCGTAAGGGATTCCAGGTTCGTGTTGCGCTGTCAATACGTAATATTTATCAGCTTGTGCTTCGATTTCTAATTCGACTTGCCCAAAATTATTGGTATCATAACTGAGTATAGGTACATTTTGCGCTATGCATAGGTTATAAAGTGCGATAAAGAGAAAAGAAGTTGGAATTTTTTTGTAAAACATGAGTTGTGTTTTTGCTACGGAAAACGTGATTCTTCCACGTTTCTGTTGTAAAAATACAAAAAGGAGTTTTAGGAAAGGAATAGATTTTAGAGTTTGTATGAAATTTGGCAAAATAAAGGGTGTTTGCTCTCTTAAGTGCCGCGTAGTAATTAATTTAATTCACATTTCTTAAAGAACTGGAAGGGACTTTATTTGGAATGAAATCTTTAATGCGCATCTTATTCAGATAACCTTCTTTCAAAAGATTCGACTTTACCGGCATCGTGCTTGGGAGAAGTATTCCTCCGTAGTCTTTGTAATCTTGAAAATAGGCTTCAGCAGAAACAAATCGAAATTTATCTCTTACGGTATATTCTATTTTAATAATTCTTTTGCTTTCGGCATCTATCCATATAACATATTGATCTAAATCTTTTTGAGGAGCAACCGTATTCCAGGAAGCAATTATACCCTCTGATTTTACTCCGTCGATCATTTTAGTTCCTAAATAATCAATGGAAGTTGCTTCTTGTATTCGACTTGGAAACTCTATGAAATATTGGTAAGTAGGCAGGTAAAATTTTATATCCTTATTATCTTTTATGATTGGTTCACCTTTTTCGTTTAAGTAATAAGTCTGTCCGGATTGAATTCCCCAGGTTTCATTTTTTTCTTTTCCGCTGAGAATTTTTAACTGCCCATCATTGGTTTTTGGAATAAAATTTAAGGATAACTCAATTTTTTGTTCTTTAAAAGGGTGAGACATTTTACCTAAGAATCCATAAAATTCTCCCTCAAAAATAACATTGTACGTTTCCATGTTATTCCAATTTTCGATTTGATGAGCCTTTCCCATTGCTACAAGAAGTTGTTTGGCTTTCTCAATATCATTGGCATATTCATATCCATCAGGACGCAAGTCTGTTGTTTTACAACTGAAAAATAATGCAATAATTATGGTGAGGCTCAAGAAGGATGTTAATGGTTGTTGCATTGGTTGTTATTTGTGAACAAGTCTATTTTTTTCT
>CAYUNA010000421.1:0-4678 GCA_964445895.1 uncultured Saprospiraceae bacterium
ACTGTACTTAACTAAATTAATTACACTTTACAATCGCATCTTTGTTATGTAGCATCGTATCTATATGAATGCTATTTATAGTTGTTCATTAGGGCACAACAGACAAAATTTGAAGCGCTTGTTATATTCAGAAATTCACAATTTCAAAGGAGCGAGTAAAGAATGTTATATGCTATTCGTTGTTCGTTTCTAAAAAAAATAAAAGCCATTTAAACATGGTCACTCAATTATGAAGAAATTACTACTAACACTCATTTTTACACCCATTTTTTCTACTATTTTCGCAGCACATTTATACCTGAATGGACAAGTTTTGGACATGAACACCAGAGAGCCTTTAATCGGCGCTACCGTCTACACCGCAGACTATTCTGTTGGGACACAAACCGATATTTTGGGTAAATTTTCCATAAAAACGGATGATGCTGTGGAGACACTTTTGATTTCATACATTGGATATGTGACAAAAGAAATTTCTATTGAAAACTTTGAAAATGGAATTCAAATCTTCCTCGAACCAGGAGCTTTAAATTTGGAATCCATTGAAATCAGCAGTAACGACCAAAGTTTGAGTACGATTGCCAGCATTGACGTTAATTTGCGACCAATTCAATCCTCACAAGACGTCTTGCGTTCTGTACCAGGTTTGTTTATCGGACAGCATGCAGGCGGTGGCAAAGCGGAGCAAATTTTCTTACGTGGATTCGACATTGACCACGGAACGGATATTTCGATTTCGGTCGATGGCATGCCCGTCAATATGGTGTCGCACGCACACGGTCAGGGGTACGCAGACTTGCATTTTGTAATTCCGGAATTGATTCAGACGGTAGATTTTGGAAAAGGTCCATACTACGCCAATCAAGGTAACTTCAATACTGCTGGCTACGTCGATTTTCAAACGAAAAACGGCTTAGACAGAAGCATGGTTAAAATGGAAGCAGGGCAATTCAATACGCTCAGAACCGTGGCATTATTAGATGTTTTAGGTAAAAAAAGTAAAGCCAACGGACAATCAGCTTACCTCGCAGGAGAGTTCTTAGCGTCGGATGGTCCGTTTGATAGTCCACAAAATTTTAAACGATTCAACTTCCAGGGTAAGTATACTTATAATATGTCTGCTAACCGATTTTTGAGCATTCAAGCCTCTAGTTTTACGAGTAGCTGGGATGCTTCGGGTCAGATACCAGTTCGGGCTGTGGAGAGTGGATTGATTGACCGTTTTGGAGCTATTGACGATACGGAAGGTGGCGAAACTTCACGCACCAATGTTACCGCTAAATTCATTCAAATATTACCGAATGATGTAACGCTGAGCAATCAGTTTTTCTATTCAAAATATGAATTTAATTTATTCTCCAACTTTACCTTTTTCTTAGAAAACCCAATAGATGGCGACCAAATCGAGCAGTACGAAAGTCGTAATATTTATGGGTATAAAGTATCTGCTCAAAAGCGAAAAGACTACGAAAATTTCTCGTTGAATAGTGAATTAAGTGCAGGTTTTCGGTATGACGATGTGAGTGACAATCAACTCTCACAAACTAAGGACAGACAATTGATTCTCAACCGATTAGCATTTGGGGATGTGGATGAGACAAATGCCTACTTAGCCTTAGATGAAAAGTTTGAATTTGGCAAATTAATGGTCAATGCGGGGGTTCGTTTGGACTATTTTCAATTTGAATATCGAGATAGATTAACCACACCTTTTGAGCGATTGTCTGAAAATAAAGCTTTGGTGAGTCCAAAGTTAAATTTCCTGTATAATGCTACCCGACGGACACAAGTCTATTTGAAAACAGGTATCGGGTTTCATTCTAATGACAGCCGCGTGGTCGTAGCGCAGGAAGGCACAGAGATTTTACCAAAAGCTTACGGTGCAGACCTTGGGGTTAATTTGAAACCTGCGAAAAATTTATTCATCAATGCCGCGATTTGGTCGTTGTTTTTAGAGCAGGAATTTGTCTATGTCGGCGATGCCGCAATCGTTGAGCCAAGTGGAAAAACTTACCGCCAAGGAATTGACCTTTCAGCTCGGTATCAGTTGACCGATTGGTTGTTTGCGGATGTCGATTTCAACTATACGCAAGCCGAAAGTGTGGACGACCCGGAAGATGCCAACCGCATTCCACTCGCACCTGTGATGACAAGTATCGGAGGGTTGACCTTTCAACATAAATCGGGTTTTAACGGCAGTTTGCGCTACCGTTTTATCAAAGACCGACCTGCAAATGAAGACAATTCTGTTGTGGCAGAAGGCTATACGATTGTTGATGCGAATGTCAATTATACGATGGAAAATTTTGAAATCGGATTGGCTATCGAAAACCTATTGGATACTGACTGGCGGGAAGCACAGTTTGATACAGAATCCCGTTTGCAAGATGAAACAGAACCTGTCTCTGAAATTCATTTTACGCCGGGTACGCCATTCTTTGTGAAAGGAAAAATTAGCTTTTTCTTTTAAAAAAATTAAAAATTACTACAGAAGTAAATCATGGTGATTTTCAAAATCACCATGATTTGTTCTCCTTTTTTTCCCTACCTTTGTTCCATCAATATATCAACATTCGTGCAATACAGTTAACGAATCAACGAGTAACGAACAACTAACTTGTCATGCCTAAAAAAAACATCCTCGTCTTCTCGGACGGCACCGGACAACAGGGTGGAAAAAATCCAGATACCAACGTTTATAAATTATTCCGAATGGTGGAAAACCGAACGGAACGGCAGATTGCTTTTTATGACAAAGGCTTAGGTTCTAATTGGGCAGGTAACCTTGCTGGCAACGCGGCTGGCTGGGGAATTTCTAAGAATATCCTCGAATGCTATCAATTCATTTTTGAAAATTACAATGCCGGTGACAACATCTTTCTCTTTGGATTCAGCCGAGGGGCAACGACTGTTCGAAGTTTGGCGGGATTCATTCACATGTTTGGAATGTTACCGAAGTCGCGGCCAGAATTGATAAAAAAAGCATATAATATTTATCGGATTAGTGACGAAAAACGGCGCAAAGACGAGGCTTCGGAATTTGTGAAACGGTATCATAATATGTGGTGTCGGGTTAAGTTTATCGGTGTTTGGGATACGGTGGCGGCATTGGGCTTGCCATTCAAAGCTTTGAGTTCTTTTTTAAACAAGATTCCAATTTTCCGTCATCAATTTCATTCCTTAAACCTTTCAGAAAGTGTCATTCACGCCCGTCATGCCCTGGCAATTGACGATGAGCGCGAGACATTTCATCCAACCATTTGGGAGAAAAAATTGTCTAAACCTGACCAAACATTGAAGCAAGTCTGGTTTCTCGGTTCACATACTGATGTGGGCGGGGGGTATGACGAACAGTCTTTGGCAGATATTGCGTTGATATGGATGACGCAGGAAGCTGTGGATAAAGGGCTATTGATTTATCATGGCAATCACGTCAAATTAGCGCCAGACCCCAATGGTTTCTTACACGATTCGCGCGGTACTCGACTGACTAAATTGTATAAAAAAATGCTTCGCTATTGGGATGCTGAAAAACATGGAAAACCCGTGATTCATGAAAGTGTCCTAATGCGGTCGAAAGGACGATACAACGATGACAAGCCTTATGATTCCTGGATTTTGCAACAGGAATTTGAAGTGGAGAAGTGGCCAGATTATTTAAAGAAGATTGACTGCATGAGGTAGATTTTTAAAATCCAGTTTTTGCTCTGTCTAAAAAAAAGAATTCTGTGGTGCGGACGGACAAAAATTAGATAATGAACTGTATTTTGAATTCTCGCATATCCTCATACACTGATTTTTATTTTTTGTCGAATCCAGTATACATTTTTACTCAACTCAAACATGAAAAATACCGTCGCTAACTTTTATCAAAAACTCTGGCAAACACATCCCTTTTTAATGAAAATGGGCGTTTTTAATTGCTTTCTTGCCGTTTGCTGTTTGGTCTCTATGTCTTTTGATAGTCGCCAATTGGTTGGCGTAAGCGTATGGTTAAAACCAATGAAATTTGCGGTTTCAATTGGCATCTTTTGTTTCACCATGACTTGGCTGTTATCCATTTATAAATATTCTGAAAAATGGTTGAAACGAACAGGTAATTTCTTCGCGGCACTCGCTTTTATTGAAATTTTGACCATCATTATTCCTGCAATAATGGGCGTAAAATCTCATTACAATATGTCAAATCCAATAAGTGCCATCAACTTCTTAATCATGGGTTTGGCGATTCATTCTACCGTTTTGGGGTTGTTCATTATGGCAATTCAATCTTTTTTCAATAAAATAAATGCCTCACAATCAATGGTTTGGGCAATTCGCTTGGCTTGGATAACGATGTTTCTGGCATTTTGGGGCGGTGAAATTATGATTGGACAATCTGCGCACAATATCGGTGTTCCTGACGGTGGCGAAGGTTTACCGGTTACCAATTGGAGTACGACGGGCGGCGACTTACGAGTCATGCATTTTTTAGGAATTCATGCCATTCAAATTTTGCCGTTGATGGTCTTTTTTTTGCATAAAATAAACTTGTTTAATAATCAAAAACAACTAACAATTGCCAGTATTTTGCTTGGCGTATGTTATCTTGGCGTGACGTTTTTTTTATACCATCAAGCCATGCAGGGACAACCATTTTTGTAAAAAGTACTACGGTAAAAGTGCAGGTTCAGTTTAT
>CAYUNA010000422.1:0-4666 GCA_964445895.1 uncultured Saprospiraceae bacterium
TGCGCCTCATTATTATAATTTGGAGTCGGAGATTGATAAAGCAATCAAAGTAATGAAGAATTAATTGCTTCTCCCTTGAGAATCCCCTCGTGGCGGTTCGGATATTAGGCAGTGCGCTAAAAATTTTTGCCTCAACTCATTTTTTTATAATGCTGAAAATGCCACATACCAGTTAATGCCACATTTTTTGTTAAAATCAAAGCAGCCATCTAATCAAGACTGGAATTAATAATAAGTCCGCAAAAACCGCACTAAACAGCGTGACACTAATCAACAAACCAATCGACACACTTGGAGGATGAATCGAAAATAGCATGATTAGAAAGCCAAAAAAGAGAATAATCGTTGTTAGGCAAATCGCTTTTCCTGTTTCCAAAAACGTAATTTTTAAGGCTTCATCGACACTCAAACCTTTGCGCTGAGCAAGTTTAAATTTACTTAAAAAATGAATGGTATCATCGACAGCGATGCCAAAAATAATAGCGAAAACAACGGAAATTCCAGCTTCCAATTCGATGCCAATAAAACCCAGCAACGCACCCGCTAATAACAACGGAACAACATTTGGCACGAGCGAAATAATTAACATTCGCCAATTTTGAAACAGTAACGCCATCAAAACACAAACAATAACAATCGCCATTGCCAAGCCTTGAAGCAAGCTAATTCGCACATATTCCGCATTTTTGTCAATAATCAAACCCGTTCCTGTGCGTTTGAAACTTACAATTGAGGTATCTGTATTTTCCAAAAACCATTGGTCCATATTGTTACCGACCTCCTTAATATTATCTGCACCAAAATCGGTCATTCGGGAAGTAATCCGCGCTTTTGTTCCATCTTTACTCAATAAAATACCGCTATTGAGTTGCGGAATTTTCTGCGCTAATTTTTTATACTTTTCATATTTTTTCTCCGTTTTGGGCAGTTCATAAGCTTCAGGGCGGTTACTCTTATTCATCTGATTAATACTTTTATAAACAGAAGTAATCGAGTTGGTTGCCCGGATTTGCGGATAGTTTTTTAAATATTTTTCAACCTTATCAATTTCTTTTAAAATGGCAAAATCATCTGCTCGATAGCCTTCTTTTGCCATCACCGCAATTTCCATAGGTCGAAAACCAGTGAACTTTTTTTCAAAATATTTAAAATCTTCAGTAATTTTTTCGCCTGTTGGCATATTCTGCATAATGGTATAATTGGTCGTAATCATCGAAATGCCCCAAAAGGTTAAACCTAAAACGACCATAAAAACCGACATGATTTGACGTGGATGTTGCTTCGTGAAATTATAAAACCACAACATGCTTTTATCCCAAAATAATTGGCTTTTTCCAATTTTAATAATTTGCTCTTTTTTAAACATAGACAACAACGCGGTCGTTAAAAACAGCACCGTGACGTAGGCAATCAATACACCAATCGCCGAGTTTATACCAAAATCTCGAATTGGATAAATGCGACTCGTAAACAAAGATGCAAAGCCAATGGCTGTCGTTAATGAAGTCAGCAGTGTCGCCATTCCAATTTCTCGAATGGTTACTTTTATCGCTGCGTCACGGGTAGCACCCTTTCGCAATTCGTCAATATATTTGGACATAATGTGAATTACATCTGACGTTCCGACGATAATCATCAACACGGGATAAAGTGCTGATAATGCATTCAATTCGCGGCCTGACCAACCCATGAAACCAAGAAAATACAGCATACCCAAGCCAATCGAAACGGCTGCGATGATAATACCAACTGGCTTTCTGAAAATCCAAAACATAATCAGAAACACTAAAATACTCGCCAAAACGGTCGTTACCATAATTTCACGCCGCTGCATATCGACCATCTCTTCCTGAAAATAGGCGCGTCCAAGTATGGCGTGATTGTCAAAGTTATACTGGTCAATTAATTCATTGAGGCTATCCATTAATTCTGACGCAGCATCCAATTGAATGCTTTCCACCGTTTTCAACAAGACCACAAAAGCCGTGGCATCTTCAGAAATCAAATTGCCGACAAAGCGTTCATCTGCCAAAATCCTTTCCTTATCGCGGTTATATCGTGAAGGGTCGTTCCGGTGAATTGCAGGAATCGTCGTAATCGCAAACGGTGTTTTTATCGGATATTCAACTTGCGTTAGCGATTGGCTGGAAATGACGTTAGGCAAGCTTCTTGTCTTGATTGCAAAATCATGAAAATTATTAAGAAAATTTTGCTCAAACACGCCTGTCTCTTTTTCGATGGCAACAAGTAGAAAATTATCGTCAGTTTCAAAATCTTCGACAAACTGTTTGAAAAATTCTAAATCAGGGTCACCTTTCGGGAAAAACTGTTCAAAGTCAAAGGTGAAATTGAGGCGAAACAACGCCACCAAACTCAGAATCGTGATTACGGAAAACGTTGCAAATGAAAGATTGCGATAGCGTTTTTGCATTTTAGAATAGTTGAAATTTTAGAAACAAAAATCGCCACTTACAACAGTTTTGCAAGAGAGAGGTTTTTAAAAAAGGATTATTTAGAAATGGGATAAATAAAAACTCGGGATAAGGACAGCCGAATCACTTTTGTGCACAGCTTTTGGCGATTACATCCTATCTTTTAAGTACTCAGAAATTTTTTCACCAGACCAATTTACACCGACAATTTGCCCTTTTTCATCCAGTAAAAAAGTTGTCGGTACTTCTTTTACACCATAATCTTTCGCAATTGGTGAATCAAAAAAACGTAAACTTGTCGCCAAATCTAACGTATGGTAAGTCCATTCCAAGCCATGTTTTTTGACTGCTTTTGGCCAACGGCGTTCGCTTTGTTCAACGGCAACACTGACGATTTCGAAGCCATTTGCGTTTTTGAAAGATTGGCCATTAAAATCAGCATGGAGTTTTTTTAATTCGGGAATTTGTCTAATACACGGACCACACCAACTACCCCAAAAATCAACCAAAACATAATTGCCTTTCAAATCAGATAATTGAAATTCCATCCCCTGGATATTCTTACCCGAAAAATTAGGTGCTGCCTGTCCGTCGTCATAATTGGGCTGCATATAGAGAGACTTGCCGATAAAAAAAGCAGCAGCCAAAACAATAAGTGCGAGTGTTATTTTTGAACCAGTTAATTTCATGTTTTTAGTTTGAATAATTGTTTTGAAAAATTTGTTTTAAAAAGAAGACATTTTCCAAAAAGAAAAGTTTTACAGGTTGATAAAGAACGTCTGTAAAGATACGTTGAAGCGAGTTCATAAATCAATGAAATTAGACTACACCTGTTTATATAGGTATATATGGTAGGAAATGTTTTAAGCAAATCTAAAATTGTTTTAGCAAAAAAAGTATCAAAAACTACTAAATAATCTATTTGCGAATGCTTTTTTGTGTTAAAAACGACAATTTTTAAAACTTTTTTGTTGTAGAACTTGCAATTGTCAAACAAATGCTGCATTTTTGCAATAGAAATAAAAATATAGATGTCATGGAACTACAAATTTTAGTAAGCAAAAAAGGAACAAAAGTTGTTACTGCCACCAACTTACATTTGGCGTTGGAACTTCCAAAGTTGCAATATGCAACAAATGCCAAAAAATGGTTGAGTGATGTTTACGAATTTCGAGATGGTATTCGCAAGCCACAAAGCATGAAGGATTTTGCGAAGAAAGTAATCAAAGGAGAATCGGTGATTGAGGACTACTACATTTCTGTGGAATTGGCGAAAATGATTACGTTGAATTCTAAAAGTAAGAAAAAGCAGAAATATGCGAAGTGGCTATTGTCATTAGAAGATAAAGTGGAAAATGCAGAATTGTTAACAAAAAATCAGGTCGTTGCGGTATTGGAATTGGCAAAAGTGATGGGCATGGTTTCTGTGCAAACGGCGACAGAACAAAAACATTTGGAACTGTATGAATCTCGTAATGATGGAAAATCTAATAATTGGTGGCCTTTTCGAGCGAGTGTCACGGGCTATTCCGCTAAAACTTTGCGTGAGCGATTGAAAAAAGCAGGAAAAAGTGCCAAAGGTAAAACCCAACGACAGATGTTGATGCAAGTCGATAAATATGAAATGGTGCGAACGTCGGTGATTGATTTGTTTATGTCAATGGGGAAGTCGGAAAGATATGCACGTAATTTGGGGGATTTGGCAAAAATCTTTGCAGGAGAATTAAATGTCGAAATTTTCGATGACCGTAAGGCTGCCTCTTGTTTTTTACCAAACGTCAATCTTGAATTAGCGAACGAGGTGAAGAATATGCAAATGGGCGGAACGCTACAAATCTGGGAATCATAATTGTACATTTAATATACGAAATTCCTGAGCCTTCGGAATTTTAAGAATGGGGATTGATGTGGAGACACTCAATCCCTGTTTTTGTTTTATCCACCCGCACCGCCTAATTATTTTTTATAGACGGAGCAAAAGCTGGATTTTTTATGAAAATCCAACTTTTGCTCCGTCTGAAAAAAAGAAAATCGTGGTGCGGGCGGATAGAAAAGGGTTAAAGAACCGAATTGTGATTGAAAAATCATAAAAGTAATAACCACGTTGAGATGTGTGCATACCGTAGGTATTAAGTAACGCGAAATTAATAAACTAAGGTTCTTGAACCAGCAGATTTTGGTCTTAGGAACGCGAAGTAAATAACTTAACATTCTTGAGAGGATATTTTGTTCTC
>CAYUNA010000423.1:0-4657 GCA_964445895.1 uncultured Saprospiraceae bacterium
TAAACACAAAACACCCTATACAAATGAACAAAGCCCCCCATCTCATCGGCTACTTGTTAGTTTTGCTATATAGTTGCAATTCTTCAAACGAAATACCTGTGCCCATGTATAGTCTCGGCGAATGTCAGGTTCAACACGTCAATTTAGATTTTGAGACGGAAAGTTATGCTCTAAATAATATGCCCTTCGAACCTTTTAATCAAAAAATAGTGGGTTGGATTCCTACTGAAGATGACCCTACTTTTTATTTGATTTCTTATCAAATGCGGTTTTGCAATATCCTTGATTTGAACTTGGAAGAATACAGTTTTCAATTAGAAGAAATTGGAAATCCAGATGGCTATTGGTACGAAGTGACAACTACAGAAGAAATTTTTTTAGAAATATTGAATGGGAAAACGGTAGAAGCAACATTTGAAAAATGGGTAGAAGATGAACCGAATCCAGTCTTGGTTGGACCTGTGCATAATTGAACCAAAATTTTACTCCTTGAAGTATGCCGCTAATTCTCTAATGATTTTAAAAAAAAGAGAGTGGAGTAACACATTATTAGAATTATTTTATAAATTTGCATTATAATTTTCCGAGAAAGGTGACTTTTCAATTTATTCACCGTCAAAATAACAAGTTTGCCACCATTAAAAATACTACACTTTCCATAAAGTAGTAGTGGTTTTGTAAGTAGAAATGTGAAATAAGTAACAATTGTGTTGCTTATTTACAAATAAACACAACAACAACAACAATTCTCAGTCTTTACTGTTATATTATTGTGTTTTTATATAAAATGACATTTATTTACTCGTAAGAGTATCATATATGTAGATTGTTTTCATTTGGTTTTTTGGGGTTATACAGGGTGCTGCTTTGCAGTTGCCCTGTTTTTTTTGTTAATAAATACTTATCGGCACATTATCTGTTATTTTGTCAAAAGCGATTAATTTTAGTTCATTAAAAGTAGTTGCGATTTCTTCCCACCGACCTTTCAAGTTTTCGTAAGACTCAATTAATTCAACAGGACTTCCTGATTCATTATTGACTATCAAATTCATCATTTGAGCCTGCAATTGTTGAGAAAAAGGAATAACATTATTTTTTTCAAAAGCGATTATTTTCTCTTGAAAATTGATTAACTCAACTTGTTTGTCACCTTTTTGCGATGCAATAGATAATTCCAACATTTCAACAAGAAACAATCGTTCTTTTTGCAAAAAATCAATGGATAACTGCCATTCTTGCAAGTTATTCTCTAAGTTTTGTAGGGCAAAAGATACGGTGGTGGTATCAGCAAATACTTGTTGCTCGATACTTTGTGTAGTTGTGAGGACCATTTAAGTTAATTTTTATTCGGGTATAAAAAATCTCATTTAGAAATTCTAAGCAACGCGAATTAAATAAATATCCTGTCAAGAATGTGAGGTTATCTAATTCGCGTTCCTAATGGAGGGCTTTCAAAAAATGAAGGGTAAAAACGTTACTAAATTTGATTCAATTTTCTTGCCGCTTTCTGCCAATAGTTAAAAAAAAGCGATAAAAATCACGTCCTTTTCTTGTTTTAAAAATAATCATAAAAAAAGCTGCAAAAAAATCTCACGATTCTCTTGCAGCTTTTATACTTAGTTGCCACGCGGTACTTAACTCCGCATTATCATCAGTTAACGATAATTACACCGCAGCATATTTTGCAGCTTCTTTTTTGTAAACACCTGCTTCCAGTCGCGATTTAATTTCTTTAAATGCCGCTACTGTTTCCGTGATGTCTTTCATCGTGTGTGAAGCAGTTGGAATCAATCGTAAAATCATCATTCCTTTTGGAATCACTGGATAAACAACGATAGAAGTGAAAATCCCGAAGTTCTCGCGCATATCATATACCATTGCCATAGCTTCCTCCGTCTCTCCTTTCAAATAAACAGGCGTCACACAGCTATTAGTATTCCCGATATTTAAGCCAGCTTCTTTCAAGCCAGATTGCAAAGCGTTCACATTTTCCCACAACTTTGCCCGTAACTCTGGCATTGTTTTCAACATGTGCAGCCGTTTTTTTGCGCCCACTACGATTGGCATTGGCAACGATTTAGCAAAAATCTGCGACCGCATATTGTACCGCAAATAATCAATAATATCTTTATCTCCTGCCAAAAATGCACCAACACTCGCCATAGATTTAGCAAACGTAGCGAAATAAACATCGATTTCATCTTGTACGCCTTGGTGTTCGCCGGCACCCGCACCTGTTTCACCCAATACACCAAATCCGTGAGCATCATCTACCATCAAACGGAAATTGTAAGTATCTTTCAACGCAACGATTTCGCGTAATTTTCCTTGGTCTCCTCGCATTCCGAAAACGCCTTCAGAAATAACCAAAATTCCACCACCAGTACTTTCTACGGTCTCGGTTGCTCGTTTCAAATTCTTTTCAAGACTCTCGATATTGTTGTGTTCAAACGCAAATCGACGTCCAGAGTGCATTCGCACACCATCTACAATACAAGCGTGGCATTCTGAATCATAAACCACAACATCACGACGGCCTAGCAAAGAATCTACTGCAGACATGATACCTTGATAACCAAAGTTCAATAAAACTGCTGTTTCTTTTTGTACAAACTCTGCCAATTCAACCTCCAACGAATCGTGTTCGTGTGTTGCACCCGACATCATTCGGCTACCCATTGGATACGCTAAGCCCCAATCGCCCGCAGCTTTTTCATCCGTTTTACGAACTTCTGGGTGATTACCCAAACCGAGGTAATTATTGACGCTCCAGACAATCATTTCTTTGCCTTGGAATTGCATTCGACTACCCAATTCCCCCTCAATTTTTGGGAAAATAAAATAACCTTCTGCTACTTTAGCCCACATACCTAACGGGCCAGGATTCTTTCTAATTTTTTCAAAAATATCCATGCTATTAAATGGTTGAATTAGTTGAATTAGGTAAATTAAATTAATTGAGTAAATTAAGTTTCAATGGGAAATCTTAATTTACTCAATTAACCAATCACTAATCAACTTAGTAAAAGAAATAAACTTATTTTTAAACGATTGCTTCGATGTGATTTTCTACAGGGACTTCTTCTTCGACTAAAAAATTCTGCTCGCGCATCCATTCGTCGTTGAAAACTTTGCCTAAATACTTGCTTCCGTGGTCGCACAGAACCGTAACGACAACGTCATCTTTGGTTAATCTTGGTGCAAGATCGAATAAAACCTGTACACCTGCACCACTAGAGTAACCTGCCAAAATGCCTTCTGTCTTAGCCAATTCGCGAGCGCGAAAAGCAGCGTCTTTGTCGGTTACTTTGATGAATTCGTCAATGTATTCAAATTGAACATTAGCAGGGATTATGTTTTTTCCCGTACCTTCAATTTTGTAAGAATAGTAGTCTTTAATGTCGTAAATGCCTGTTTCGTGGTACTTTTTTAAGACCGAACCGTAAGCATCAACTGCAATGACTTGAATATTAGGATTTTGCTCCTTCAAATATTTTGCTGTACCAGAGATAGTACCGCCTGTACCTGCACTCGCTACGAGGTAGGTGATTTTTCCTTGTGTTTGATTCCAAATTTCAGGTCCAGTACTCAAGTAATGCGCCATTGCATTATTGGTATTGAAATTTTGGTTTACATACAACGAATTCGGCAATTCTTCCGCCAAACGTTGCGCCATTTTATAATAAGAACGCGGATCTTCTGGCTTCGCATCTTTTGGACAAATGACTACTTCCGCGCCCATTGCCTCCAACATATCCACTTTCTCCTTGGAAATTTTGCTCGCTGCCGTCAAGACACACTTGTAGCCTTTCACTGCTGCGACCATTGCTAAACTAAAACCAGTATTTCCGCTTGTTGCTTCGATGAGAATTCCGCCAGGATGGAGTCTGCCTTCTTTTTCCGCTTGTTCAATCATGTAGAGCGCGATGCGGTCTTTAGCAGATTGTCCAGGATTCATGCCCTCTAATTTTCCGTAAAAAGAACCCGGTAGGTTGGCAGTAATTTTATTGAGTTGCACCAACGGAGTATTACCGATGGTGTCTAAAATATTATTGGCTGTCATAGATATTTTTTTGAGAATTTTCAGCGCAAGGCTGTACTCAGTGTTACTGCCGCAAAGGTAGAGTATAAATGGAGAAAAAAAAGTGATTTAAGTCATTTCTTGGTGAATTCGTCTGTTTTAATGGTGAAATCGGCTATTATTGGGGCAGATTTAAGGTGAAATTTTTATGATTTTACTTTTCTAAATCTAAAAAATCATCATCTAAAATATCGCTTTGCTTAATTTGAACGGGTTTGGCTGACCACCGTTTTTTTAGATAATTGTAAAATAGGAAAGCGGCTAATCCACCGAAAAGGATACCGACTAAATTAAGGGCAAACTCTGCCCCTGAATCTAATTCATCCCAGAAACCAGGATTATTAATTTCCATATACACGCCAGCCACTAAACCGATAACTATCTGAAATCCGTAAAATACCACAATCCCAAGAATGGCATAACCCCATTGGTTTTTTTGAAATTTCTCTGCTAAATCGTAGAAGGCTTTTCCAAGAAAATAAATAAGAACTAATCCGAGCATGGTGATGGTTTTTGAATTACTAACTCCCTAAACTCATTTAGAATTTAGCAGGTGCGTAACATTAGTTATAAACT
>CAYUNA010000424.1:0-4644 GCA_964445895.1 uncultured Saprospiraceae bacterium
AAAAAATATGGTTTTTGCTCCGTCTAAAAAAGAATATTTCGGGGTGCGTTCGGCCAGAAAACCTTTTGATACAGCCCCTTGAGAAACCTGCGGTACAGACGGACAAAAATTAGATAATGAACTATATCTTGAGTTCTCCTAATCCTCATATGGTGATTTTTATTTTTTGTCGGGTCAAGTCAAATTTCATTTTCAAAGAAAAGAAAGGTCATAAAACTACTCAATTCCTTAAAATGCGTACATTTGCGTTTTTTTCAAGAAAATCAATATAAACTATGTTGAAAGTAACTTTCAAAACGAATAAAGGAGACATTCACGGCGAACTGTACGGCGACAAAACTCCACTAACAGTGGCTAATTTTGTTAACTTAGCAAGACGTGGCTACTATGACGGTTTGACGTTTCACCGAGTCATCGCGGATTTTATGATTCAGGGTGGCGATCCAACAGGAACAGGTGCAGGAAGTCCAGGCTACCGATTCGAAGATGAATTCGACCCGACTTTGAGACACGACGGACCAGGCGTATTTTCTATGGCAAACGCAGGACCACGTACCAATGGTAGCCAGTTTTTTATCACTCATGGTGCGACACCTTGGTTGGATGGCAAGCACGCCGTTTTTGGTAAAGTAACGGATGGAATGGATGTAGTGAACGCAATTGAAGGTGGTGACGTGATGGAATCTGTAACGATTGAAGGGGAGGATACGGCTGCAATGGCGGCGGTCCAAGACCGAGTAGATGAGTGGAATGTCGTGTTGAATCAACGATTTACGAACTTGAAGGAAGTGTAGATTTTACGATAAAGAAATTTGATTCGTGTTCCTTCGGACAAAGATAAAGCCCAATATTGGTCGTTTTCTTAAAGAAAATGGTTGGTATTGGGCTTTTTTTATACATTTATGGCAAATATTTGTTACTTAAAGCTCTAGTTCAGTATAAGTTGGCTGCAAAATCGAATAATTCGTTAGCGATACGCGGTAAAATTGCGGAGACGGTAGAAAAATGTTATCGAAAATATTTTATGAAAGGAATGGATTTCTATAATGCTGGAAATTATGCGGCGGCTAAGCTAGAGTTTGAAAAGGCTAAAGGTTACAAAGATTTTAGTCAAGTTAGGGGAATGATTGAGAAATGTGAGGCAGCACTCTAAATTAGGCAAAAAAAACCCTGCAATAAAAACCATTGCAGGGACTATCTAACTTACTGATACTATAGACAAAAGAATTTCTTTATCGCATAAAGTCAATTCTTAATATGAATAATGGCAAGTACTTTGCCAACTTATGGATTGTCAATTATGGAATGGTAGCAGAATTGTAAGAAATGTACCAAAACGGATGTAATTGGTACAAAAGAAGTTTGATAATGATGGTAAATTTCTTGTTCTCCTTAGTATGCTACTCGAAAATATTTAAAGTATTGTATGTTCGTAAAACGAAAGTATAAAATTCTTATCTTTTGTCCAAATTTTTTCTTAAAATTTTTAGAAAAAAATCTTCAGTGTTTGAACGCTAATAAAAATGCTAATTAATTGATTGTTAGTTGGTTATAAAGAGGTTTATTTTAAAATTTTTAATTATTGTATTTTGAAAAGTACTGACAATCAGGTTTAAATAAAGATGAAGAAATTATATTTGATTATCCTGTTTTTTAAAAAATTATTGCTTTTCGGTATGTAACCGCACAATTAAAATATTAAAATCACTGCTTGGTACTTTATTAAAAGTAACGAAAAAACCAGGTTCTAACTCTAATGGTGTATTGAAGGCAAACTTTTCTTTTTGACTTTCTATGCTCGTAGCCCACATAAAAAATGGTGCAAATTGTTCTCCTAAACTGGATAAAAACTTGAACTGAGAGATTCCCGTTTCTACCCAGGAGACCGTGTTATTTTTATTTGGAATGTCTTTTATTTTAAATTGAAATTCTTGCGAAATTTGTTCGCAGCCACTTTGTGCCAATTCCATCATCACTCCATTTTTAAAAACAACGGTTTCCAGACTATTTTGTCCGTTCAATTCAAATTGTTGAGATTGCACTTGATTTAAGGTATTGGAAAAAATAGGTGTCGGCTGACCTAATGGACAATCACTGCTTTTTTGGGGAGGACTGTCGCAACCAAAAGCCAATAAATTTAAAAATAGAAAAGCAAGAATATGTCTCATGTTTTTGTTTTGTTGAAATTTCTTTTACATTTACAAAAAGAATCGTTAGACCTTATAAATATTGTTTATACGAGTCACTTATTGACTAAGTTTATTTCTGTAAAAATACTATTTATCAAGTCTATAAATGTAAAAAATATTTAAATATGAAGAAGGATAAATCTAAATCTCCCAAGAAGAATTGTGGGAAACTAAAAGCAAAGGTAAGAGATTTGCGAAAAGATGCGCGGGCTGCGATGGATAAAAAAGAATCAGCGACAAAAAAATATAAGCGAAAGCTCAAGAAATTAGTCGCCGAATTAGAACCATACAAGGTAGCGGCAATGGATTCTAAAAAGGCGTTTCGTAAAAAGAAAAAAGCATACTTAAAGGCAAAGAATAAATTAAATGATTGCTTAACTCCAAAGGTTGAAAAATCAAAAAAAGTAGAGACGAAATCAGCGGAGGTTGCCAAACCAGTTGTTAAATCCACAACTAAGCGCACTGTTGCGTCTAAAAAAACGACTGCAAAGCCAAAGGGCGTTGTGAAAAAATCGGTAGCGGCGAAGAGAGTGCAATCGGCTACCACCAAATCAAGACCTACAGCTAAAAAAGCGCAACGCGTCAAGCCAGTAGTTAAGTCACGAAAGCCTACAACTACGCCAAAAGTAGCTACAAAACGTACGCCTTATGCTGTGCCAAATGTGGCTGCCCGTAAGGAAAAAATGCCACCAGCTAAACCTGCTAAAGCACCAGTGAACCCTCGTAAAACAGCGGTAAAACCTAGGAAGCGTTCCGTCTCAGCTAAAGATAATTTGAAAAGAATTGAAGGCATTGGACCGAAGATTGAGAGTTTGTTGCATGCAGATGGCATCAAAACTTTTGTTCAATTGTCTAAAGCTAAAGTTGAGAGATTGGAAAAAATATTGGTTAATGCTGGACCACGTTTCCGAATGCACAAACCAACGACCTGGGCAGAACAAGCAGGTATTGCAGCGGCTGGTGATTGGGATCAATTGAAGCAATTGCAAGATGTGTTGAAAGGAGGAAGACGATAAGGAGATTGCGTCAAAAGGTCTTCTGACCGAACGCAACCCTAAATATTCTTTTTTCGAGGGGTAGGTTAGGAGCGAGATTGATTGAGTTTTCCATCGGAAAACTCAATCAATCTCGTCCCTAAAACCCCAAAAGCGAGGCGGCTTTAGCCGCCGAGCAAAACGTAAAGAAAGTTTTTACACACTGTAGTAAAGCCATTTAAAAAGAAGATGACAAGTCAACGATTTATTTAAATGGAGAAGAATAAATTTCTTTTTGTGTAAACTCTGTATCAGATAAAGTACCCAAAAATGCCTTTAAATCTTCTTTCTCTTGTGCTGTAAAATTAAATCCACCAACGGGCAATGCACTATCCAGGTTTTGGTGACCTTTTATTCCACTGCTATAGTGTTCGATTACTTCATCTAAATCTGCGAATCGACCATCGTGCATATAAGGCGCGCTTAAGCCAATATTTCGCAAGTGAGGCACTTTGAATACGCCCATTTGTTGGGAGTTTCCAGTCAATGCACCAACACCTTGGTCTGCATATTCCATCTCCAAACCATTGTTAGCCGTTGCTTTTCCCAAGGTAATAATATTTCCATGACAAGAAGAACAGTTGGCTGCGTAGACTGCACGACCATCATTTTCTTGAACAGATAAACCGACCATATCACTGTTAATCAAACTCCAGGAGTTACCGCCTGTCTGGGTTGCTGCTTTATCAAACGGAGCTTCGTAAGACAATACTGAACGGACATATTGCGCTAATGCATTGGCGATGCGGTCACTTGTAATGTCGCTATCACCATAAGCTTTTTTGAATAAAATTGGATAAAATTCTTCTTGTTTTAATTTATTTGGCAATTCATCGAAGTCCATGCCCATTTCAATATGGTTAGCAACGGTTTGACGAACTTGTTCTTCTACTGACTGCGCTCTTTCATCCCAGAAAAAACCTCGGTCATGGTAGTAAAAACGTACATTTCCAAGAGCAATTGAATTTCGTAAAGACTCCTCACCTTCATAACCCAGGCTGAATGCACGAGTATCAGAAAAGGCAGCTTCCTGCTTGTGGCAGCTTGCACAATTGACCGTATTGTTGACTGATAGGCGGTTGTCGTGAAATAAAACTCGACCCAATGTCGCACCATGATTAGAGACGGTGTTGCCAACAAATCCACCACCAGCTAAATGGTTAGGTAACTCTGGTGATTTGTAATTCGCAGTTTCTTGTGGTAAATCCAAAGACTGACTCAGCAAAGAATATTCTGAGTCGGTATAACTTTTAACGGTGCTATCAACTGTATCTTTTGTACAAGAAGTAACAACCATGATGGCAGCTAAACAAACCATCGAGAGTGTAGAAGCGACTTTTGTTGTCATAACTTTAAGGTTTAAATCCGAAGGCGTGCCTCCGGGGTGTAAAGTGAATTTATTCAAAATGGTTTGATGGGAA
>CAYUNA010000425.1:0-4637 GCA_964445895.1 uncultured Saprospiraceae bacterium
CTGATGTTACGCACTTTATATATTTCGTGGCGAAAATCTTTAACTCATTGTCTAATATCCAAATCGCCAAGAGGAATTTCTCAAGAGAGAGACAATTTTGAAAAAATTGCTTTTCCCTTGAGAACCCCGTAGGCGCATAATGACTCAACTTATCAATTTTTTTTCACTAATATATAGTACCTTACCCCTTCATCTTAATTCAATCAAATTATGACACCAGAGACAACTGCCAAAATCGAAGATATTCTTAGAAGCTGTGTTACCCGTACACTTATCAGAACCAGTAAAAATAAGACACATCGTCCGTTTCATGAATCCTTACTAACCAGAAAATTGGTCAATGCTTCTTCCTTTGAACGGTCATTTTCTACGTCTTTTGGGCAAGGGCCCGTAGAGGAAATTTCGGCTATTATTGCGACTGATTTTGGGTACGAGACTAAGCGGCAAAAGGAAATTTATGTCAATGTTTATAAAGGTGCGATTGATGAAATTGAACGAATTTGTAGTAGTTTGCGAGGAGGTATTTCCAAACCAAACTGGACGCAGGAATTAAAGCGCGTTTTGGCGCACCAAAAAGGAGAAACGGAAGTACGCCGAGTCATTTCAGATTTATGGTTAAAAAAAGAGGAACAGGAAATTTTTATCTCTATCAAAACGGTCAAGCCCAATTTAGACCAAACAGAGATTGCCAAAAAAGACTTGCTGCTTTTAAAAGCCCACAATCCTAATTGCCAAACTTACTTTGGACTTTTCTATAACCCAGGTGGCGAGAATCGAACTGATTATAACTGGGGAATTCCCTTTAAAATCTTTGATATGCACAAAGATGATTCGGTATTGATTGGTCCCGATTATTGGAATAAATTAGGAAATCAAGATACTTATGAGCAATTATTGGGCATTTTTGAAAAAATTGGCAAAGAGACAAGAGTGCAAATTGCTAATCTGTAGCAGCCATTAATTTCTCTAATTCCTTTTCAAAATTTGCTTTCCAAGTCACCTCATTGGTCATTCGATAGCGAGAATATTTAAAATCCGGAATGTTTTGAACTTCCTCTTCTTTCAATAATTTTTGCAATAAATTACCAATCGCAACACCCAATCCAACGGGTACAGCATTGCCAATTTGCTTGTATCTATCTAACACACTTCCTTCAATTTTCCAATCCAGCGGAAACTCCTGAATCACTTTATATTCCTGCACACTCAGTGGTCTATCTTCCGAGGGATGCGCCAAATCCGTGGCAGGCATCGCAGGGTGTGTCAGCAAGGTTGGTGCAGGTTTGTCCCAGGCCAACCTTCGCAAAAAGCCCGTTTTTCCACCACCAGAATAGTAGGATTTCCCCATTGCTTCTCTTTGCAAATCTTCCGAAAGTGCCCGCCAATTCTCCCCCGCTCTCAACATGCGATAGTATTTTAATCTTTTCTCTGGAAACTTAACAAATTGATGTTCCGTATTTTTAGCCAATACAGCAACTGCTTCTTTGAAGGTCTTCCATTTGGGCAAGCCCATCGTTCCATCTTCCGAATGCGTCGGTTCTAAATATGGCGGTTTCTTCCCATCTCTCGAACAAATAATCACCACGCGTTCTCTCTTCTGAGGTGTCCCAAAATTGGCTGAATTATATAAATTAAAACTCACTGCATAACCACCTTCTTCCAATTTTGCGATAATGTGACTCAATGCACCTCCCTTCAATTCATCCGCTTCCAAATCATTAAATTCCTCTCCTCGCAAATGATGCGGTCGATGTTTTAAAGGTGCAGATAATAATCCCCTAACGTTTTCAATCACGGCGTACTTCGGTTGAAGCGTCGTAATTACATTGATAAAATTTAGAAAAACATTACCTCGTTCATCCTCAAATCCCTTTCTTTTTCCAGCAGTACTAAATGCTTGACAAGGCGGTCCACCGACGATTAAATCAATCTCATCTTCTTTAGTCAAACCCGCAATTTCTCGGATTTGCTCTGGTTCATAACTTCGAATATCACCCACCAACGTAATGTCTGGTCTATTTTTTAAAATGGTTTTTCGGCAGGCATTGTTAATTTCACTAGCAAAGATAGTTTCAAAACCTGCTTTCTCTAAACCAATATCCATCCCCATCGCGCCACTAAAAAAACTGAGTGCAATTGGCTTACTGCGCTTCTCTTTTTTCATTTTATGCTTAATCTGGTCTTCCGCAACGCCACAAGACGACGTATCAAAAAAATCGTCCAATCCTTTTTCATCAATGACCCAGGTTCTCCCGACTTGTTCGCTTTTAATTTTACCCTCTCGACAAATATTCCTGATTTGTTGAGGGGTCAAATTCAATTTTTTTGCGGCTTCTTTTACACTTAACATGGTACTTCTTATATTTTCTTTTTCGAAAATTAAACGAGTACCAAAGGTAATAGAAAATAGGAAATTTTGGAGGAAAGAAATGAGAATGTGGAAAAATAAATTGATCGCGCGTTAAATGTGATGTTGTAGCCAATTGTGATATAACAAAAAAGAGGGGGCTTGAGTGGTAAAAACGAATTTGTAAAAACCGCTTTTATCTCTCAAGCCCCCTTCGAGGTTGTATTAAAAGGTCTTCTGACCGAACGCACCCCGAAATATTCTTTCTTGGACGGAGTAAAAACCGTATTTTCAAGAAAAAAACACGATTTTAAACATCTGAACACCAATGCATTCTATTCAAAAACGTAACATTTGTTTTTGTGCGCATAGTAAATAATGCCCGAAATTTCGTCAATTTTATACGTTGGCTGATTGTTCAAAAACTTCATTTCGTCTTCGATTTCACCCGTCGTTTTGCTTACTTCAAAAAGCACCTTATCACCTGCGTCATTTTTAGAAAAGAAGTACGCAGAGCTCTCGTTTTCTTTGAAAGTCTCAAATCGCTCCATGTAAACGTCGTCCAAAACATCCGCAATGTAAGCATTGCGTTCCATTCCTGTAGCCCCCTTGCTGGCCATTTGTGCATACTTTGGGTCATCTGTGAAGGTATCGCCTAAAACACCAACTGCCGTAGTCGTACCGCTGGAAATGTAAGCTGTAGTTGCTGCGGCCGTACCAAGAGCTGCGGCAGTGTTCAACAAATTACGTCCTGCTTCGCCAGGAATTTTGAAAGAACGTTGTTCTTTGACCGTACCGTCAAAGTCCATCATCGCGAAGTCGTTTTTACCATATACAAAGTAGCCGCTACCAGGTACGATTTTTACGGTAGTCAAAGGATTTTTATTGCCAAATTTGACTTTCTTCTGCTTCACTTTATAATCTTTCGTATTAACGATGACCACACCTTTGTTGATGATTGCCACCAATTGGTCATTAGAAGGATCAAGCGTAATGTTTTTACTATTAAAGTTTCTCCACTTCCCGCTTTCTCGATAATAAATCCACGTAAATGTACCACCGTCGCTTGGATACAAAGCAAAAGTTCCGAAATCAACTTCGTTTGATTTGTCAATTTCCATGTCTTCCCCAACATCTGTACCTGCGTCAGAGTCCATTTCCAGCATTTTGTGTTTTTTCCAAAGTTTTTTACCTGAAGCAGCATCTACCATTTGGATTCGGCTACCTCGATAAATAACTTCCAAACCTTCGCTCGTCTCCGCTACATCTGAGATTCTCTTTTCTTTAAAATCATTTTTCCACTTTGTTTTGCCATCTCCGATGCCGTAAAAGTTCATACCTTCACCATGCACTATTAATAAATCACTTCCCCAAACTTCCAAGTAGCGAACATTTCCGTCCAATTTCAACTCTTTTTTCCACGGCGATTTCCCCGTTTCTAAGTTGTAGGCATAAACCACATTTCCTTTAGCAGCACTACCCGCCAAAGCTGCAGCAACCAATCCGCCACCTTTTTCAATAACAAAAATGGTGTTGGTTTTGTCATCAACTGCATAATCGGCTGGTTTACATTTTTCAGACCACAACAATTTTCCAGATTTAGCATCCATTACCGCTAATTCTTTTCCATTTCTAAAAATAAGTTGACCACCGTTGGTCACGACTGGCGTAAATTTTTCTACAGGATAAGCTGGGCCACTGTCAGAACTCAAGTTCATTTTTTCACCCAAAGCCGCTTTACCGATTACTGTTTTCCAATCAACAGAATTGGTTTTCATATTGATAGCATACAAAACGTTGTTGCCTTCAGAAACAACTTCTGCCAACATTTGACGACTTTCTGGTAAAAAATGAAAGTTCACTACATTACTAACCCCTTCTTTTTCACGGTCTAAAATAATCGTTCCATTTCCAACATGAACGATATTTTGGTTAATGATTGCCAACCCAGAAAGTGGAATTTCATAATAATCACTTTCCATCTCCATCACACCACTTAGCGCTGCCATGCCTTGCCGCTTCACCGCCCATTTTTCGGCTTTGCTCTTTGGGTCAATACCTACGTACTGTTCCGTTGTTACAACAATCGGAGTTCCAGTAGCTTTGTGGAAGACAATGTCCTGTGCACTTCCTTCTAAATCAAGTGTCCAATCTGCCTCTCTTTGAGCGTTTATTTGGAGAGCGACTAAAATTGAAAACAATAAAATGAATGTTTTTTTCATAATTCTTTATTAGTAGTTTTAGAGCGTTTGTAAAAAATAGCCTTTTGATTCAATTTTTAAATAATTGA
>CAYUNA010000426.1:0-4631 GCA_964445895.1 uncultured Saprospiraceae bacterium
CCAGTTGAAACGACGTACTTTGTAAGGGCAGTTATTCGCGCAGTAACGCGTACCAATACAACGGTTGTAAGCCATTTGGTTCAAACCTTCTGAACTGTGATTCGTTGCTGCTACCGGACAAACATTCTCGCATGGAGCGTTATCACAGTGCTGACACATCATTGGTTGGTAAACCGTTTTTGGATTTTCGTAATCACCGTAGAAATAACGGTCAATACGCATCCAAGTCATTTCGTGGTGACGGAATACTTCATATTTTCCAACTACTGGAACATTGTTTTCCGCAACACAGGCTACCTGACAAGCACCGCAACCAATACACGCATTCATATCAACGTGCATGCCCCAGTGGTGACCTTGTCCGTAAACCGTTTCTTTATATTCTTCGTAAGGATAAAGCGTTTGTTCATTCAAATGCTCTGCCTCATGTCGGAAATCGTGAATTTTTTCTTTTAAATCAGGCAACTCGTTCAAATTCGTTTTGAAAATGATTGAACGGTCTGTAATTTCACCTTGAATACCCGTACCGACAGTCATCATAGATTGTTCATCCAAGTTGATTGTCTTGTCTGGCTCTGCATCTGTGCTACCTGTCACCCCAAAAGTGTGGTGGTACTGAACACATGCAAATTCATGATCTTCTCTTACCTTACCCGCAACCGCAACATTCGTTGAATAATATTGCGTATTGCCATTAGCATCCAGTGTACACATTTCGAAGGCATTCACACCAACGTTTTCACCACAATTACCCGCTACAGTACGACCGTAACCCAAAGCAACTGCTGCTGTATTGTGCATTTGACCAAACTGGCGAACACCTGTCAATTCTGCCTCTTTTCCATTCGCGGTAAAGCCAATTACATCTGCGTGCCCAGTAAATTCTTTTTGGTTCAAACCAGCAAATACACCTTGCCCATCAAACCGACGATTGCCATCAAAAACGATTGGGAACATCAAGTAGTTACCCCAAACTGTTCGTGTAATCGGGTCAGGCATTTCCATCAACCAAGGGTTGTTAGCATATTGACCTCCACCGATATTCACGGTTTCAAAGAAAGAGATTTCAAGTTCTGCGTTAGAAGGCTGGTTGATTCGGTTAGCTGCTTCTGCAACATTTCCAGAGAAAGTCGCTGCCGGCTCAGCTTGCTTAATCTCCACTACTCCATCATGCAATGACGCATCCCAAAATGCTTGAAAACCTAAGTAGTTACTCTGTTTAGTAAATACTGTATTTTTCCAATTATTTTTCAAATAATCATAATACGGTTGGTCAGCATTAGCATCCAAATTGCTGCTACCCGCCCATCGCAAAATGCTTTCTTCTGCCTGACGTGTAGAGAATAATGGGGTAATCGTTGGCTGGATTAAGCTATAGTGACCACGTTTTGGCATTGCATCTCCCCAGCTCTCCAAGTTGTGGTGACCTGGTGCAATGTGATCACACAAAGCAGTTGTTTCATCTGGCGAAGTTGCCAAAGAAATTTTCGTTCCTACTTTTGCGAATGCTGCACGGAATTTATCAGAGTTTGGCAAATCGTATGCAGGATTTGCACCCCAAACAATAACTGTCTTAACATTTCCACTCTCCATTTCAGTAATCAAAGATTGAATTTCAGAATCCAAACCTTGACGCTGCATAGATGCTGCTCCCCAGGTAATTGTATTGCCATAGCTACCCAAGATATTGTTGATTGCATTCACCAATACTTGTTCGCCATAGTTATTTGAACCAGAAACAACCAGGCATTTGCCTTTCGCTGCTTTCAGTTCGTTCGCCAATGCGTTGATTGACGCTTTTGCTTTTGCATTTAAAGCTGGTGCAGAAACCGCACCACCCAATGCACTATATAAGTTAGCGATTGCAGAACCTGTTTCTGATGGTCTCACCAAAATACGGTTATCTGCATTCGAACCCGTCATTGTCATACCGCTCTCAACTTGAACGTGGCGAGACATTTTTGGATTCTTCGCGTTTACTTTTCTACCAGATGCGTATTGGCGCGCATATTCAATTGGAGAAATCCAAGTCCCCAAGAAATCTGCACCAAAACTTACAATCATATCCGCTTTATCAAAGTGGTAAGACGGAATCGCTTTCTGACCGAAAGAGGCTTGATTGGCTTGCAATATCGCTGAAGAAGAAACTGCATCATAAGTCACCACTTTAGCATTGGTGAACTTTGCAGTAAATTCTGCCATCGCTGCTTTTGCCGTTGGACTCAAAACAGTATTGGTAACAATACGGATTTGGTCAGTTGATTTCATAGCACCAGCTACTTTATCAATTGCACCCCAACTCGAAGCTTCCCAAGTATCACCTTTTTTACTCATTGGTGTTTGGTAACGCTTCGTGTCATATAAGCTCAACACGCTCGCTTGTACCCGAGCAGATGTTCCACCTTGAGTGACGGAAGACAATGGGTTTCCTTCGATTTTGATTGGTCGTCCTTCTCTGGTTTTCACCAAAACAGAACAATAATCGCCACCATTTACAAAAGAAGAAGCATAGTAGTTAGCAATACCAGGAACGATAGTATCTGGCTTGGTAACGTAAGGAATTGCCTTCTTTACAGGAATTTCACAACTTGCAGCAATGGTCGCTGCCCCCAAACCAAATCCTAAGTACTTCAAAAAGTCCCGTCGGTTGGTCTCCACTTTCATTGAACGCTCATCAGAAAGCTGGTCAACGACAGGCAATTCATAGAATTCCTGCTGCACCGCTTCGAGATATTCCGGGTTGTTTTCCAGTTGGTCAGTGCCTACCCAAACGTCTTGATTGTGATTTTTCATCTATATTAAGATTGTTAATTGCTTATTTTGTTCAACCCCCAGCCCCTAAAGGGGAGCCGAGCAGATTTTCATTTTGGTTTTCAACGATACAATTTCATTTATCGTAATCGTTCCCCCTTTAGGAGGTTAGGGGGCTTTTTTAATAGTGACACTTCGCACATTCCAAACCTCCTACTTCCTCGACAGTCACTTTGTCCCGCTCTCCATTCTTCATCTGCTCGTGGTATATTTCGTAAGAATTATAATAGTCGTTATCTGCAAATTTCACTTCAGTCTGACGGTGACAGTTAATACACCAGCCCATAGACAATGGTGCATATTGCTGAACAACGTCCATACCTTCCACTTTACCATGACATTGTTGACAAGCAATTTTACCAACAGAAACGTGCTGTGCGTGGTTGAAATAAACGTGGTCAGGTAAGTTGTGAATTTTCACCCACTCGATTGGACCTGCAATAGTAGAATCACCACTTTCAAAATCTGTTAATGATTCTTTGATGTTATTCCATTGTTCCTCTACTGCATTTTCCGCCTCTTCGGTAGTACCTCCACCTTTGGTAGCTTCATTTGCAATCCAAGGAGCGAAAATTGCTTTTTGCTCTTCCATCGTCAATTCAGAATAATCTTCGATATATTTATCTGTTGTTGGATCATAACCAACAGATGCATAGATTTTCGTCAACTCTGCCGTACCATAGCGAGAACCTACTTTCACTGCTTTGTGGCAGTTCATACAGGTATTAGCCGCAGGAATCACAGAGTGCTTACTTCGTCGTGCACCGTCGTGACAGTATTGACATTCAATTTTTTGCTCACAGGCGTGGATAGCATGAGAGAACGCAATCGGTTGGTCTGGTTGGTAACCTTGTTGGCGACCTAACTCAATCGCATTATTAACGGTAGAGAAACCACCGATAACCACTAAGGCAAACAATGCAAAACCAATCACCCCTTTACTAGTTAAAATATCTACCAACGTTTTACGTCGTGCAGGTACTTTACCGCCTTCAGATTCACTCAGGTAGTTTAAGTTAGCAATGATACGAGCCAAAACGACTGCCAACAATGCTAATATAAATAGGAGTACACCATACATTAGTTTGTTGTCACTGCCCGTTTCTTCTGGAGTAACGCAAGGAGCGACATCAGTGATAACTGGTCCGCCACCACAAGTACCTTTATACTGACAATCAATATAAGCCAACACGTTTTCCATTTCCTGATCAGTCAATGCTGGAAATGGGTTCATGATGGTTGGTTTCCACTCATTCCACAGTTCAGTAGCACGAGGATGCCCTGCGCTAATCATTGCTTGTGAGTTGCGAATCCACGCATATAGGTCTTCTCTTGGATAATCTGCCCAACGTTCTTCTACGCCACCAAGTGCTGGCCCAGTCAATTTGGCCTTCATATCTTTGGCATGACACTGGTTACACTGTGCCTTAAACAAGGCTTTTCCAGCTGCTATATCCGCTTCCTGACCGAAGGCAGACAACGTGAGCACCGAAAAAATTAATATTAACAGATTGTTAATCAACGATTTATGAATCATCTTGTACGCTTTTTTTTAAGCCAATTTTTACAAAGGTATGACACCTATTTTTGTAATTGGCGCAAAGATAACATTCGAGAGATATTTTTTGCAATGGTTTTAAGGCTGAAAACTTATTTAGATAATTTCTAAATAGTTAAGATTTTATTAACAAAATCATTTAAGCAAATAATGTGTTGCGAATGTGGGGCAAAAAAAGCGTTTTTCTTTTAAAAGGCGAAATTTTTGGACGAATCTTTTTTTCAAAAAAGTTATCCACAATTTTTGCGTAGCGATTTTCAAA
>CAYUNA010000427.1:0-4624 GCA_964445895.1 uncultured Saprospiraceae bacterium
TAATCTTTACTTTATTCAAATATGTGTGAACATTCTCAACAGCTATACTTTATCTATTTAGTCAATCAGATTATCTAATTTCTTAATTAAAAAATTCTCACCCACGCTTTGTAGAACTATGAAATTTGATTAAATTACTGCCAATAATTTACTTTTTTGGTAAAATTTCTCTTTTTGAAAAGCCACTAGACTTTATGAATGAGGTTAAGTGAGATTTAAAGCCTCTCAAATCTCATTCATAAAGTCTACTGATACCACTTTAAATGACAAACAAACTGCTGTTTACTAACCTGACTATTCTTTTTCTACTTTTTAGTGGCATTCTATCTGCGCAAAAAGTGGACGACGCGACCATTCGACAGCGCATCAACGATTACAAAGAAGACATTCGTGGACCGTTTCAAATCATCAAATGGTTTTGTGATGATGGGACGGTGATTGGGGCGAAAGAGGAATGCCCTGAACCTGGTGGAGTGCAACATGCATTGCGTAAGCCAGAGGTTAGACTGTTGGACAAAACCAATCATATTTTTCTTGGGCAAATTTTGACGGGTACAAGTAGAAACAGTTTTTGGGATACGGAAAACAATCATTCTCAAGCGAAACAGTACGCACTCGAACAATACTTACGAGCAATTGATGATGGTTGGATTTTGCGAAAAGCGCAGTTTTATCGTGGGGCATTTCAGATTGAAGATGAGAAAGAATGGGGTCAAGAATTTTTGACTTGGCTAGTTGGTCGAGATGCGAGTTTGCAGGAAGATTTCTTTTTAATTCGGCAATTGACGCGAGACATTCCGCATGAAAATGATAATGACTTGGCGCAGCGAATTCGGGCAGTTTCCAAATATATTGCAGAACAATATCCTAAATTTGAAGACATTCGAGTAAAAATTCATGGACAGCCAAGTGCAGCTGATTTTCAAGCAGTTAGCCAATTTGAAAAAGCGAATTTGAGTCAATTAGATTCCAACTTACAGAGTAAAATGTTGGAATTGAAAAATGATTTGGAAGCATTTTACCAACCCGTTGATTTATCGGCTTTGCGCAAAGATTTTAAATATTTAAATGAAAAATATGCCATACGACAGGCTTTAGAAAACTATGTTTCTCAATTTGAAAATGTAGAAAATGGGCCAAGTCGAGCTATGGCAACAGCGGAATTATTGTATGATATTCGTCAGGAGATTGGCAATGTAACCTGGCAAAAAGGTCGATTGGCATTGATGGATATTTCGTTAGCGTTGGAAGGTATATTTTTTAAAGAGATTGACAATTGGCAACCTGAAACGGCTGCGGAAATGTTGGATAAAATCTGTTATTCCGGGATGGCTGCAACGGGAACAGGCTTTTTAGAAATTTGGGAATGGAACGAATTGGTGACCGATTTGTCTGTTCCAAATGTAGACAAAGTGCCGCTTTCCTATCTAAATAATAGCCTTGCGCGCGCGCGAAACATGGTGGAATGGGGAACAAATATGCCGCACGCGATTTATCAGGATGTGGTGGAATTATACGAAGGTTTTGAGCCAAAAGTTTTAGGCTTTTATGATGATAGAATTCGGGGCTCAGTGCTGTTGAGTTTGGGCAATACCGTCGGGAAATTTGGTGACTTTGTTGCTAAAGAAGCCAACTTTTCAAATACGCTAATGGATGTCAACAATGCAGGAAATGCAAGGGGTTTGAATCCTGGTTATGCCATGGGTGAGTTGGTTGTGGTAAGTGGTTCGCCTGAGTCGGTGGAAGTTGAAAACAGTAAAATTTACCTCTTCAATCGACCACCCGCAGATTTGAAGCCTGTAGCTGGAATTGCGACGGTGACGGAGGGCAATATGGTTTCGCACGTTCAGTTATTGGCGCGAAATCTGGCGATTCCTAATGCGGTTATCTCTGGTGACAATTTGGAGGATTTAAAAAAATATGCCGGTCAAAAGGTTTTTTATGCTGTTTCCAATAAAGGGACTGTTTTGATGAAAGCGGCATCGGATATGACGGATACAGAGCAGGAATTATTTTCTAAAAAAGAACGAAATACCGAACGAATTACCGTTCCAATTGATAAAATTGATTTGTCGCAAAAAAACATAGTGAATATGGCAGACATCAATTCAACGGCTTCGGGTGTGATTTGTGGACCAAAAGCAGCGAACCTAGGGCAACTCAAACAGCTTTTCCCAGAGAATGTCGTCGAAGGTTTGGTAATTCCATTTGGCATTTTTAGAGAACATCTAAATCAAAAAGTAACTATTCATAATTTTTCGTATTGGACAATGCTGAACGACATTTTTGCGGAAGCCAAGCGCATGGAAAAAGCAGGAAAATCAGCCGCAGAAGTAGAAGACTTTCAACTTTGCGAATTGGACAATATGCGGTATGCGATTAGTCAAATTAAATTGATGCCGTCCTTAATTCAAGAATTAAAAACAGGTTTTCAGGAGGTATTTGGAAATAGAATAGGGCGTGTTCCCGTCTTTTTGCGAAGCGATACCAATATGGAAGACCTGGAAGATTTTACAGGTGCAGGTCTGAACTTGACTAAATTTAATGTCGTTGATGAACAAAAAATCATTGATGGCATCAAGGAAGTTTGGGCATCGCCGTATAAAGAACGAAGCTTCAAGTGGCGACAACGCTACCTCAATAATCCAGAAAATGTATTCCCTTCGATTTTAATAATTCCGAGTGTAGATGTCGATTATTCGGGGGTTTTAATTACAAAAGGGATTACTTCAGGGAACGATAATGATTTGACGATTGCGTTTAGTCGTGGTGCTGGCGGTGCAGTAGATGGACAGGCGGCAGAGTCTTATTTGCTCAAAGGAACAGGAGAAGATTTGCTGCTTAGTCCTGCGCGAGAAGCCTTGCACCGACGCTTGCCAGTGACTGGTGGGTCAATTTTTGAAGCGGCGACTTATGAGCAACCAATTCTGAATAAATTCAATTTATATGATTTGAAAATCATGGCACGACAAGTTCAAACAAAGATGAAAGATGCGCCAGGCGTGACAAGTGACGGACCGTGGGATGTCGAATTGGGTTTTAAAGACGATAAAATATGGTTGTTTCAGATTCGACCATTTGTAGAGAATAAACGGGCGACGAGTTCGGGGTATTTGGAATCGATTTCACCGAAAGTAGATGAAGGGAAAATGGTTTCCATACGGTAGAGAGCTGCGGATGATTGATTTGTTACCTTTTTACACAACCCCAGGTGCGGATGTTAAGGGTCAGAAACGAGTTCTACAAACTCATTTCTGCCCCTTAACATCTCTTTCTAAAGACATCAACAACCTCCAACAAGCATTTTCATGTACAAAAAATTAACATTTTCCACAGCACTTATTTTACTCTTTTGCTGGTCAGATTTGATGGCTTATCCGATTGATGGCTACAACTATACAGGCATTCGTCGGTTACTTCGTTTGGAATTAATGGAAAAAGGGGAGATTGATGGTTTTCAAAAATTGACTCCGGGGTCTACTCGAAAAATGGCGGACATTGAACTGTTGCTCTGCGGTCGGCCAGTACGTGAAGATTTGGAAACCTTGCCCGAGCAGGATTCGGTTCTGCAAGAGAAATTAGATGACCTAATGCAGCGAATGAATCCTAATTATTCGATTACCGTATTGGATTTGACCGTGAATGAAACGCCAATTTATGCTGCTCGTCGCCCAGAAATCGGGTATCAGCCAGGTAGTGTAGGCAAATTAGCGGTGCTAACTGGCTTGTTTGCAGAGTTAGAAAAAGTATATCCCAACGATTTTAAAAAACAGCAACAATTATTGAAAAACAAGTACGTCGAAGGTGGTAAATTTGCGGTCTATGACCACCATACCGTTCCGTTTTTTGATACCGTTACTTATGCATTTAACAAACGAGTAGTGCGCGAAAGTGACGTTTTCTCTCTTTATGAATGGGCAGACCACATGACTTCGGTGAGTAATAATGGGGCAGCAAGTATCGTGTGGCGAGAGGCAATGTTGATGCGAATTTTTGGCAAAGACTATCCGGATTTAACTCAAGAAAAAGCAGATCTATATTTTAAAGAAACACCGCGAGATTCACTGGCACGAGTAGCCAACCGAGTAGTAAATGAACCTTTGCGAGCACTTAACATCGCACACGATGAATGGCGACTGGGTAGTATGTTTACCCGAGGGGCAAGTTCGATTGTGCCTCCGATGGGTGGCAGTATTGGGACGCCTTTGGGCTTGATGAAATGGCTTTTGGCACTCGAACGAGGCGATATTGTTGGCTATGAATCAAGTTTGGAAATGAAGCGATTGATTTACATGTCTGACCGACGGATTCGGTATGCGCGGGCGGAGGTTTTGGATTCTGCGGCGGTTTGTTTTAAATCAGGTAGTTTGTATAGTTTTCTGGATGGGACGCCGCGTAAAAAATATGCAGGAACACGCTATAATTATATGAATTCTGTAGCGATTGTGGAACACCGAGATGGGTCAAGTTATTTGGTGGCGATGGAATCTAATGTGAAGGGCAAAAATTCGGCGTATGACCATTATATCCTGGCAACGCGGATAGATGGGATGCTGCGGAAGCACCGAAAACGGGAAGAAATTAATGCCGTTTTGAAAGGGGAAGTGGATTAAAATTAGATGTT
>CAYUNA010000428.1:0-4620 GCA_964445895.1 uncultured Saprospiraceae bacterium
AGGCTTATTTTAAGGGCGCAAAAGTAATTTAAATTATTGGAATGATGGTAGTTTTATTCCCTCAAAAAATAAATTAGTAGTGCGGGTGGATAATAAGGTAGCAAATGCACAAAATTTTATTTGCATTTAAAGCAAGAGGAGTTTGAGGATGAAAAATGATTTTGCAAAAGTCATTTTTAGAGGGGTAGGTTAGGGGCGAGATTGACTGAGTTTTTCGACGGAAAACTCAATCAATCTCGCCCCTAAAACCCCGAAAGCGAGGCGGCTTTAGCCGCCGAGCAAAACGTAAAGAAAGTTTTTACACACGGTACTTATTCTTTTAATAATCCTTAGAAAAAGCATCCATCAATATCTACAAAATCCGTATCTTTGCAATTTTCAAATGGGGTTTGCCAAAAATCGGCAATCCAAACGAACATCTCACAACACAACATCCAATAAATAATCAATTCCGTTTTTCATTTATTCTACGAAAATACAAAAGTTTCAAAAGCTGTTGTATTCTGAATATTCATCAATTTATCAGAAAATTATGAACCAACACATTCTACTGTTTATTCTATGTTTTTTTATAAAAATTGGCTTTACCCAAACATCTATTTCTGGGATTGTTAATACGTATACAGTGGTTACGGAAGTTAAATATTGCGAAAGTACCGTTGGTGTTAATAGTACACTCGGTTTCGCGCCCGACGATTTTGTGATTATTATGCAAATGCAAGGTGCAACCATTCAAAATGACGACAATTCTTCTTTTGGTGATATTGATGATTTAAGTAATGCAGGTTTGTTTGAAAAAGCAGAAATACAAAGTGTTTCGGGAACAGAAATTACGTTTAAAAACTTATTGGTTAACGAATATGATGTCAATGGCAGTGTACAACTGATTTCTCTGCCACAATACGAAAATGCGACAGTTGACAACCCACTCACGGGTTTCACTTGGGATGGATTTACTGGTGGCGTAGTTGCCATAGAAGTCGAAAATACGTTGACACTCAATGCAGATATTGTCGCTACGGGCATCGGTTTTCGAGGTGGCGCATTGAATCAAGTGAGTAGCGATTGTAACTTCTTGACTAATGCTAACGACTATTTTTACAATTCTAACAACTGGAGAGGCGCACCTAAAGGCGAAGGCGTCGCTAAATTTATCAACGGAAAGGAACACGGTCGCGGTGCACAAGCCAACGGCGGTGGCGGCGGTAATGACCACAATACTGGCGGTGGCGGTGGTGCAAATTTCACTAACGGAGGACAAGGTGGAGAACAAGATTCTCCTGGCACATTCGGTTGCAGTGGTAACCATCCCGGGGTGGGTGGAAAAGGTGTTGTCTTACCCGAAACCCGCGTCTTTCTCGGTGGCGGCGGCGGCGGTGGACACGTCGATAATAATAATGTTGGTTCGGCAGGAGGCAATGGCGGCGGTATTATTATTGTCATTGCCAACTCGGTTATGGCGGGAAGTAATAAATTGGTTGCCAATGGATTAACGCCAACACTTTCTGGCGGCGATGGTGCTGGCGGCGGCGGTGCTGGTGGTAGTATTTTTTTGCTGGCACAAAATATTTTAGGAGTCGTAGCAATAGAAGCCAATGGCGGTGACGGCGGTGATACCGTTAATCCAGCTGATCGTTGTTTTGGACCAGGTGGCGGTGGTTCAGGTGGACGAATTTGGACAAGTACTGCGCCGGGAAGTACTGCTGTCATGGGCGGCGTCGCAGGTGTCAATTCGACCAATTCGAGTGAGTGTTCTGGCTTGTCAAACGGGGCGACGGATGGAGAAGGTGGTTCTTTGGGCAGCATTTCCGGTATTGTGGAAGGAGACGAGGAAGTTGTGGCGACGATGATTTTGACACAACCCAACTCAGCGTTTATTTGTACAGGCGATGATTATCAAATTTCGACGGAAATCGCGGGAAATGACCTGATTTTTCAATGGCAAATGGATGCTGGGAGTGGTTTTGTTGATATTCAAAATGGGTTGAATTTTTCGGGTGTTAATACCGCTAATTTAGAAATTCAAAATGCCAATGCTGATTTTGCTGGCAATCAATTTCAATTAATTATTATTGACAATTGTAGTGGTGATCAGGTAACCAATCCTGTAACTATTGACATAGAGGACGGCACAATTGCGGATTTTTCCATCAATGACTTGGGGGGCGGAATGTTTCAATTTGCCAATTTATCCGCCAATTTTAATAGCTTATTCTGGGATTTTGGCAATATGAATACCAGTACTTCTTCCAATCCAACCAATACGTTTGATGAAGGCGATTATACCGTTACACTAACGGCTTTTGGTGATTGTGATACGGTTTCTGTCTCTCAAATGTTATCTGTAACGGCGACTCCGACAGCAGCTTTTTCTTTTGAAGTGGATGGCGATTGTGCACCTGTAGTGGTTCAGTTTATCAATGAATCTTCCGAAAATAGCGACAGTTACACCTGGATGTTTGATGGTGGACTACCTGCCCTTTCGTCCATGGAAAACCCAACGGTTACTTATAATAATAGCGGAACTTATGACGTAACACTTATCGTTTTTAATTCAGAAGGTAGCGATACGCTGACGCAAATGGGCGTGATTGAAGTGCAAGAATTTCCAATTGTAGATTTTTCATTTGTTAGTAGTGGCTTGACCGTTGATTTCACCAATCTGACGCAAAATCTTAACGGAACCTTGCTTTGGGATTTTGGCGACAATATGACGAGTAACTTGCCAAATCCGACGCATACTTACGCAACAGCAGGTGTTTATGCAGTGACTTTAACGGCAGAAAATGAGTGTGGAGTAGTAACAGAAACGCAGGACGTTGTAACGGGGGCGTTGCCAATTGCGGCATTTACGAGTGCCTTTAGTTCGGACTGTGTGCCATTCACTGCGTTTTTTGCTGACCAATCGGGTGGGGCGGACATTACTGGATGGTTTTGGGAATTTCCGGGGGGCAACCCTGCAACTTCGACCGAAGAAAATCCAGAGGTGACCTACGATACGCCGGGGCTTTATGATGTGACGTTAACTGTCACTAATTCTTTGGGTGAAAATACGACAGTGAGTACTGACCACGTAGTTGCAAATGCTTTTCCAAATGCTAATTTTGAATATGAAATAGACGATAATATGGTCACATTTATCAATACTTCTGTCGGTGGCAATGTATTTACCTGGGATTTTGGAGATGGTTCGCCGACGACCAATGAAGTGAATCCAACCCATACCTTTATGTCGGGCGGTATTTTTAATGTAACTTTGGTGGCAAGCAATCTGTCGTGTGCCAACGTGCAATCAGAGGAATTATTTATTGATTTTTCTGCGGATAATGAAGCTTTTGGCAAGAACGTTTTGAGCATTTTTCCAAACCCTGCGACGGATTTTTTAACGATTGAAATTTTAGAAAATCAAGGTCAAATTTTTGAAATACGGCTATTTGATTTGACAGGGAAAATGTGGCGAGAGGCTATTTTAAATAATGAAAAAACGGAATTAGAAGTGTCAGATTTGGCTGTGGGAGTTTACTTTTTAGAAATAATTGGAAAGGAAGGACGTGTGGTCAAACGAATTTTGAAAAATTAGAAAAAAATTAAAGTCATGCTCAAAAAAATGTTGGTTTTATTGGCTATCTGTTGTCATGCTTGCAGCTTGTTTTCGCAAGAAAGTAAAGTTTTTTTAGAGGAAGGTTGGGAGGCATTTCGAAAAGGTGATTATGAGTCTACCGTGCAATTTGCGAAGACGGGGATTGCATATCGAGATAAGTTTCTCTTTAATCATTATTACATGAAAGGGTTTGCTTTAGCGATGCAACGCAAGTACAAAGAAGCAGAAACAGCATTTGATATTGCTTTAAAAATAGACGAAAACAACTCTGAATACAATTGGGTGAAAGGACAAACGCACTGGAATTTAGGTCGTGTTTACGGTAATTTAGAGCGATTTGATGAAGAAATTACTGCCTATAAAACTGCCCTCCAATATATTGATGACCCTAATTTATACAATAACCTGGGCTTTGCTTATGTCAAAATGGATAGCCTCGAAACTGGTTTGACATACCTTACCAAAACGCTGGAATTGGATAAAAATAACTCCTATGCCTTCAACAATCGGGCATGGCTTTTATTAAAATTAAAGCGGTATGAATTAGCTAAAAAGGACTTGGATAAATCCAAAGAATTAGATGAAAATAACCCTTATTTATACCGAAATTATGCGTTGTATTACATTGGAATAGAGGATTTGGATGAGGCTTGTTTGAATTTGAAAAAAGCACAGAAATTAAAGTATCGAGATTTTGCGGATGAAGATGAAAAAATGGATGTGGTTAATTTGATAAAGGAACATTGTTTGGAATTGGGGATAAAGCAGTAGTACGTGGAAAATCGAGGTTGTATCAAAAAGTCTTTTGACCGAACGCACCTCGAAATATTATTTTTTGCTCCATCTTATTACTTGACCCGACAAAAAATAAAAATCACTCTATGAGGATTAGGAGAACTCAAAATATAGTTCATTATCTAATTCTTGTCCGTCCGCACCACGGGATTTCTAGTTATAGCGGCAATCATTTTGGTTTTTTAGCAAAAAATCAAAATGATTGCCGCTGAAAAAAAAATCCG
>CAYUNA010000429.1:0-4617 GCA_964445895.1 uncultured Saprospiraceae bacterium
GAGGTATTTTAAATCTTTTAGCATTTTGTTGTATAGTTTCTGTTCTTTAAATTTTATGCGTGGACTATAACGTTGGTTGAGTTTTTAGGAGAATCAACTTATTTTGACAATGCTTTTATAAAAATTTGTCAAAAACAAACAGCGGTTGTGTACATTTGCATCTGAATTCAAAACCGAATCGTAAAATTTACGTTTTGATTAAAGACCAATTCAAATTTACAAAAATTGTGATAATAACAACAACAATTTGGTAATAAACTTTTAAGAGCATGTTTAAAATTTTACCGAACTGATAATCAATAGTTTATGGTTCTGACAATAAATTAGCAAAGGAATATATCGAGATACATGACTGCGCTAATTTGAAGTCAGGTTCATAAAACATTGATTATCAGGAGAGTAAAATTTAAACATGCTCTTAAATCTGTCATAAAGATTAGTTTATATTCTCTAAAAAAGGGGATAAACAAACGATAATTCAGGTCTTGACCAATCAACCAATATACTAAATCAACTAATCACTAAAATAGCAATGAGTAAAAATTTCCACGCATTAAAAGTAAAAGACATTACCAAAGAAACAGCCGATACGGTTACCGTTTCTTTTGATATTCCTAATAATTTAGAGAAGGATTTTAAATACAAACAAGGACAATATTTGACCCTCCGCTTTGACATTAATGGTGAGGATGTTCGACGGGCATATTCGATGAGTAGTAGCCCTATTGATGCGGATATTGCAGTGACCATTAAACGGGTAAATCGAGGGAAAGTATCTAATTTTATTCACGACAAAATTAAGATTGGTGATACAGTCGATGTCATGCAACCTGACGGTCGCTTCTTCACTGAATTAAACGAAGATGCGTGTAAAACTTACTACCTTTTTGGAGCAGGAAGCGGTATCACTCCATTGATGTCTATTTTGAAAACCATCTTGGAGTTTGAACCAAAAAGTACCGTTAACTTGCTTTACGGAAATCGCAATGAAAACTCAATTATTTTCAAGAATACGTTAGATAATTTAGAAAAGAAATACGCGGGACAGTTGAAGTGTGAACACATTTTGAGTCAACCTGTCAAAGAGAAAAAAGGTGGTTTAAAAGGCTTATTCTCCAAAGGCAAAATCAATTGGGCAGGCAAAGTTGGGCGCATCAATGCCAATGTGGTTAGCTCATTTTTAGAGGACAATCCTGATAGAAATAAAGGAGCAGAGTACTTTATTTGTGGCCCCGGAACGATGATTGACGCCGTTAAAGATTTGCTCAATGCCAAAGGTGTTGATAAGAAAAATATCCATTTTGAAGCCTTCGTCAATGCCGCAGAAGCTGCTGCCGCAAAAGCCAACTCAACAGGTGGCGTATCTGGAGCAAAAATGACCGTTCAATTGGATGGCAATGAGGTCGTTATTGATGTACCAAAAGGTAAAAACCTCCTCGATACTTTGTTGGATGCTGGCTATGATGCACCTTATTCTTGTACAGCTGGCGCATGCGCGACTTGCATGGCAAAGGTGACCAAAGGAAAGGCTAAAATGGACCAATGCTTTGCTCTTGATGATGATGAAATTGAAAATGGTTACGTTTTAACTTGTCAGGCGCATCCAGAGACAGCGGAGATTGAAATGACGTTTGATGTGTAGCGTTCAAGCGGGATGCATCAAAAGGTTTTCTGACCGAACGCACTCCGATATGTTCTTTTTTAGACGGGACAAAAAACCTTATTTTTTCAAGAAAAAATAAGGTTTTTGTCCCGTCTTTAGAATTTAATTTTCCTCTAAGGAACGCGAAATATTACCTTATGATACAGTTCCACTTTTAGAATTCAAAATTATAAGTCACTGCTGGAATTAATCCAAAAAGCGTAATCTCTTGCGCAGTATTCTCAATCGGGTCAATGTATAAATATTCAGGATTGCGATGCAAATAAACATTATATAAAGCAACTGTCCACGATTGCTTCAGTCCATTGTCTTTTTCCTTCCGCCAAGTTGCCGAAATATCTGCCCGATGATGGTCGTTCAAACGATAATTATTTCGGTTGCCGTAGACATCAATTATCTGCTCGTTCACCTCGTATTTTCCAATCGGAACGGTCACCAATTTTCCAGAAAGATAACTCCACGATGCAGACAAAGAAAATCCTTTTCTCACTTCCCAAATACCGACTAAAGAGACGCTATGAGGACGGTCTTGATTGGCTTCAAAAGCCCTTCCGTCATTGATTTTGGCAAAACGGTCACGCGTTCTCGACAAGGTATAACTGAGCCAGCCCTGAAAATTGCCTGCTTGTTTTTTCAAAGAAAATTCCAGCCCATAAGACCATGATTTCCCAATGGTAATTTGCCCCTCAAGGTCGTTTTCAAAATCAATATTTGCGCCATTTCGATAGGCAATTTGATTGATGCGATGAGCGAAAAACGTTTCAAAAGACCCCATTAGTTTACCATCAAAAAAACGATGATGATAGCCCAGGTTTAGTTGATTGGCTCGCTGTGGGCGAATCGTCTTACTACTTGGCAACCAGACACTTGCAGGATTATTAACAAATGAAGATGGTAATAATTGTAAGTATTGAATCGTTCGGTTATAAGTAAAGGTAATCTCCGAATCTTTATCTAAATTTCGAGTAATCGAAAGACGTGGTTCGATGCCTTCCCAGTTTTTAATGACATCGCCTTTTTTATAAAATGAAGAATCAATTGGATTACCGAATTCATCATAATCATAAAAATAATTATCCGACCCTAACACACTCAATGACGACAAATGAAGTCCTGCTTTAATCTGCCAATTTTCATTCACTCGCCAATCTGCCGAACAGAAAACACCCGCTTCCCACGCATAACGTCGCGACGTGCCACCAGTCACTTCTTTGGTATTGTTTTCAATTAAATTACCTGGTAAAAAGCTGTGATAAATCAAGCTTCCACCAAACTTCAAACTCAAATTAGGACTTTGAAAAAAGTGGAAGGTTGATTTTAAATTAATGTCATTTATCTTGGTTTGCAAAGAAAAATTAGATTGTACATCCGTATTGAATAACCCCAATAAGTCAGTTGAAGATTTGAAATCAAAATCACTGACAATAATAGACGTATTGCAAAAAAGTCGATTACTAAACAGGTGATTCCAGCGTCCTGTAAAGGTGTTGTTTCCCCAAACTACCGAAAAATCTTCTTCTCCTCGAAAAACATCACGACCATTATACGCCGAAAAGTAAAAGCGGTCTTTTTCACCAATTTTAAGGTTTACTTTGCTATTAAGGTCATAAAAAAACAGGTCATTTTGCGGGCCATTAATGAATGGTTTTAATAATAAATCGAGGTAAGTTCGCCGACCTGCGACCATAAATGAACCATTTCCTTTAAACAATTGACCCTCCAATTTCAAACGCGACATCAACAAGCCTGTTCCACCAGCAATCCCAAATTTCTTGTTGCTCCCTTCGTCCATTCTAATGTCCAAAACAGATGCCAAGCGTCCCCGATATTCGGTTGGTATTGCTCCTTTCATCAGGCGAACATCTTTAATCGCGTCTGGATTAAAAATTGAGAAAACACCCAACAAATGAGAAAGGTGATAAACAGGTGCTTCATCCAGTAAAACCAGATTGTGGTCACTCGACCCACCACGCACACTAAAACCACCACTACCGTCACCCGTCATATGCACTCCTGGCAACGATTCAAGGCTTCGCACCAGGTCAGACTCCCCTAAAAGTGTGGGCATATTGGTAATATTATCCAAGTCAAATTTTTGTTTTTGCTCTTGCATCGGAACGGTTTTTTCCACCTTTTCACCCGTGACGACCACCTGTGTCAATTCATTTTCAAAAGATTTTAATTCAACATCAATTCGCTGACTTTCAGATACTTGCACCTCCTCAGTCTTCGCTTCATAACCCAAATAGGAAAATTCTACTTCATAGTCTCCTTCGGGAATGGTAATCGAGTAGAAACCATATTCGTTGGAATAAACACCAACCTCTATCGGGTAAACGAAGACCGTTCCTCCAATCAATTCTTCCCCCGTTCGATGGTCTCGCAGATAGCCATTTAGGGTATGTTTTTTCTTCTTTTTAGGTGATGTCTCCGTTAGTTCTTCAGTCGGTTTGGGCACTAAAATAATTCGTTGACCTTCAGATAAAAAGGTCATTGGCGTATTTTTGAAAAGCACCGATAAAATACGCCGAACTGGTGTATTCTTAAAGTTTTGGGTATAAATTTCAGTCGGTAAAAAATCGTTAGAATAGGAAAACTTACAGTCTATCTTTTCTTCTATTTTTTCTAATGCAGTTTGGCAGTTATTTTTTTCTAAAACGAGATTAATTTTTTGATTTAAAAGGCTGATATTGTCTTGGGCAATAGTTTCATTTTTTGTAAAAAACGACACAAAACAGAGGAGAATATATTTTAAAAATAAAACGGAATGTCGATTTGAAAATCGGAACTGTTTTTCCATAAAAACAGAGAAAAGAGCAGGTGATTTTTTTAGTAACGTTAGATTCATACAGGAGTTTATTAACAGGCTGTAGAGATTATTTCACAATGACTACTTTATGAATGAGCTTTGAATGGCTTTAAATCTCATTCAACCTCATTCATAAAATCTAATA
>CAYUNA010000430.1:0-4596 GCA_964445895.1 uncultured Saprospiraceae bacterium
CTATTTTTTATTGGAGGTCGAAAATTTGCAATTTTCTCCCTCCTGGTAATCTAAATAAACTTTTTTTACACTGTACTTATTTACAAGTAAGTCTAATTACTACGTTAATTCTTCATTAATTCAGTTGCTTCGCTCATTTTTATCCGCGTTCCGGCTTGATAGGCAACTACAAATGCATCTGTAAAACCGCGTTGCTTAAGGATTTGTTTAGCTTGGTTCGCTTCTTCTAAAGAATGAAAATTACGTGCCTGATATTTAAATAGTCCGTCTTCTTTTAAAACTTCAATCAAATAGAGAGAGTTTTCCCATTTGCCACCACGCATATCAATTTCCTTAGGAGATGCAGCCAATTGTACCCGAAACTGTACTGGTCCACGTTTTCGAGACACTGGTTCTTCGGGGAAAGGTTCTTCCACAACCACCTTTTTCACAGGCTTCGTCGCTTTACTTGGTGCGGTTGTTTTGGTAGAAGACCGAGAAGGTTTTTTAGCAGAATTTCGAGTATTTTTTGATGGTGCACTCGCAATAAAAGTTGTTTCTGTCTTTTCTACTTCTCTTTTGTATTCAGAAAATGCTTTTAAAATAGAAGCTGCAATCTGCCGCTGTCCATTTTCTGTTTTTAAATATTTTTCATCAATGGCATTGGTTAAAAAGCCCGTTTCGACCAATACACTCGGCATAGTAGTTTGATGTAAAACTAAAAAACCCGCCTGTTTGACACCGCGAGAACGCCGTTTGGCAACCGAAGCCATGTTTTTTTCCACCTTTTCGGCAAACGAAATACTTTGTTCCAAAAATGCGTTTTGATACATACTCAACATAATGTGTCCCTGATCAGAATTGGGGTCAAAATCGTAATTATTTTCATAATTGTCCTCTAAAAGTACTGAGGCATTTTCGCGTTTGGCAACTTTCAAGTTTTCATCTGCTTTATGCAAACCCAAGACATACGTTTCTGTTCCTTTCGTCACTTTTGAAGCGGATAACGCATTACAATGAATGGAAATAAATAAGTCCGCTTTAGCTTTATTCGCAATCGCTGCCCGCTTATGTAACGGAATAAAAACATCTGAATACCGGGTCATTAATACCTGAACGCCAGGGTATTGCGCTTCTAATTGCTTCTTAACTTGCTTGGAAATTTTTAGTGCCAAATGCTTCTCTTGCGACCCTGCGCCGAGACACCCAGAATCATATCCGCCGTGTCCAGGGTCAATCACAACTGTTTTTATTTGATAAGCCGCTTCTGAGAACTGCTTTTGTTTAATATATTTGCCCATCTTTGCACCAAATTCCAGCCCCTGCGCTGCGTGGTGCATTGCACAGGTAGCTTCGGTACAAGCAAGTTGATTGATTGAGTTGCCGTTGCAAGCCGAAAGGTTAATAGTTGGAAAATTCCATAGGAACAGCACAAAAATCCACGTTGTAAGGTTGTAATAAGCCTTCATAACATCATAGTATATCGGTATATTGGCGTATTTGTTAATGGGTTTGGGAGGCTGTTTTTTTTATAAAAAAGAATTCCTTTAAAAATGGAAATCTACCATTTGACAAATACGCTAATAAACATATTCACTTTTTAAAATTTGAAAACAAAGGTAAACATATTATTTTGGTTGTTAAACATGCTCGCGGTATTTGTTGTAGCGCAGCAGCCAGATTCTATTTTAAATCAATCTATAAAACCTGTCATTTCGGCAGATTCGACGGGTTCTGGTCGCCCTGATTTTAGTCAAAATACGCCTATTGGCACGCCTTCGACTACGGTTGACACCTTTAAATTAGACGTTTCCAGTATCGATATTTCAGAAGATGGTGTAGATGAACAAATTGAGTATAACTCTAAGGATTCTATGTTTTTTGACATTCAAAATAAAAAAATCCTGCTATGGGGCGAAGCAACTGTTAAGTATCAAACGATGACAATTGAAGCAGCGCATATCGTCATTGACTGGGAAAACAATACAATGTATGCGGAGGGACGAGAAGAAGGAAAAGAGGTGATTGGTAAGCCAAAATTTGCGGAAAAACAGACGACTTTTGACTCTGACCGGATGACCTATAACTTTAAAACACAAAAAGGAATTATCCACCAAGCTATCACAAAACAAGAGGGCATGAATGTAGTGGGACAAAAGACGAAGTTTATCGGTGGCGATAATCAAGATACCACACAAACAGATGTAATTTATAGTAAAAATGCCATTTTTACCACCTGCGACCTTGACCACCCACACTTCGGGATTCGGAGTCGAAAACAGAAAGTTGTACCTGATAAGGTGGTGGTGATTGGACCATCAAATGTAGAAATTGCAGGTATTCCAACCCCTTTGGTGCTACCATTTGGCTTTTTTCCATTGAAACAAGGACGCAGAACGGGATTGATTTTTCCGCAAAATTATCAATACAACATCACAGATGGTTATGGTTTGGATGGAGTCGGTTGGTTTTTTCCAATCAACGATTATTTGAACTTGAAGGTGACGGGTAGCATCTATTTTAGAGGGACCTTTGGGCTAAATGCTGCTAGCCAATATCGCCGAAGATACCGCTACAATGGACGGCTAAATCTCGGATATTTTCGACGAAGGTCAGAAAGTGAAGGACGGTCTATTTTCAATCCATCGTATAGCTTAACCTGGTCACATAATCAGGATTCAAAAGCGCATCCCTACCAAACTTTTGGCGGGTCTATCAATGTACAGACCAGTAACTTTCGGTCTCAGACAGAAAATGATGCACAGTCGGTTTTGCAAAGTACTTTATCTTCAAATTTGGCGTACAGCTATAACTTTCCCGGACCGTTTAAGTTGTCAACCAGTTTTAGACATTCTCAAAATACGCAAACGCGAAAGATGACCATCAATTTTCCTGATGTTAATTTTCAAACAGAAACACTTTTCCCTTTCAAAAATGAAAACCGTGGAGGGAATAAGGAAAAATGGTATGAAAAAATCTCTTTCCGTTATGTTGGAGAAGCACGAAATACCTTTACAACGACGGACACTACTCTGTTTTCACAACAGACGATTGACGATGCGCGATATGGGGTGCGGCATAGCGTAACGCCTTCGATGAGTTTCACTGTAGCGAATTTTTTTACTGTAACGCCAAGTATCAATTACAAAGAAATTTGGTATTTTCAGTCTGTGGATAAGACGTTTGATGAAAATGATATTGTGGTAGATACGACTATTTTTATCAATCCTGAAGACTCAACGGATATTCAAGTTACGCTTGACACCTTACAGTTTGGTAGCGTTAATACGGAGATTATCAACGGCTTTAGACCTTACCGTCAATTCAATGCGGGCATTTCTGTCAACACCCAATTGTTCGGAACGATGCTGTTTAAGAAGGGCTTTCTGCGGGGCTTACGACACGTTGCAAAACCCAATATTTCTTTTAATTTTTCTCCTGATTACACCAATCCAGATTGGGGCTATTTTGAATCGGTAAGAACAGATTTACGAAATGACGAAGAGATTATATACGGCGTCTTTGAACAAGGTATTTATGATAGACCCAACCAGTCAGGACGGCAGATGGCACTGAGTTATGGTATGCAAAATATCTTTGAAGCAAAAATATTTTCCAAACGAGATTCGACTACAAAAAACATCAAATTACTTCGAAATTTAAATGTCGGAGGAGATTATAATTTCGCAGCAGATTCTTTAAATTTTAGTCAGGTGCGTATCAACGGGCAAACTTCATTTTTCAATAATATCTCCAATTTGACATTCAATTTGACCTACGACCCCTACGATGCTGATTCGACACGCGTTAATCGTATTAACACATTTTATTATGATAATACGGGTAAATATCTAAGATTTGTCCAGTCTAACTTTAGACTCAGCACCCAACTTACGGTCAAAAAAATACGTGATTTCTTTAAAGGAAAAGATACGGAAGCCGACCCAACGACAAGAAGCAATCCCAATCGGCCAATCGGTCGAAGCGATATAGAAGATAACAATTTTGGGGATACTGATAATGGTTTTGGAGATATCAGTGGCGACGGCGGTCCACCAAGAGACAGCCGCGGTCCCGCAGCAACACCAAAAGAATCTTTACTTGATTTATTTGAAAATTTCTCTATTAACCACAACTTTGCCGTTACCAGGTCTTTTGTCAATGGCGTGGACACCACTCGAATTTCGACTCATTCCATTGACATGCGCGGTCGATTGGCGGTCTCTGAAAACTGGAATATCAACGTCGGAAATATTGGTTATGACTTTATTTCAAAACAAGTAACCTACCCTTCCCTGGGTTTTTCCCGCGACCTGCATTGCTGGGAGATGGGTGTGCAATGGGCACCACAACGAGATGCTTATGCGTTCTATATTAGAGTAAAACCTGGAAAATTAGACTTTTTAAGCATTCCGTATAATAAAGGCAATGCAGGAAGTGGATTTGGGGGTGCTGCGAGTCGATTTGGGGGATTTTGAGGTTAAGTGCTTGGACAAAAATAACTTACACAATTTATGACGGCATCTTTCTTGGATTTTACTTCGTTATTTTTATCAGCAATAGCTAAGTAGTAAGTCAAGTTAATAGTGATAAGTTGGCGTGAGAGAATTTTTTGTC
>CAYUNA010000431.1:0-4547 GCA_964445895.1 uncultured Saprospiraceae bacterium
TGTGTATTTTATTCCTTTACAAAAATCATTTTGCCTGATTTTATACCGAAAAGTGTTTCAACTTCATACAAATATAAACCTGAGGCAGGTAGTTCAACTGCTTGAATTTCAAAGTAATTCGCGCCACTAAACATTTCCTGATTCGTTTGATATACCTGATTGCCAAATACATCCGTTACTCGTAAAACGGCATTGGTCGCTTCTGTTAATTCAACGCCAATTCGAGTAAAATTTTGAAAAGGATTCGGTGCATTCTGTTGCAAAACCCAATTGTCCGATGATACGATTGCGCCTTCTGAAAAATCTAAATCAACCGCTTGTAGGACATAGTTGCCCTCACCAGAAGCTGCTTCCGATTTCATACGAGTCTCATCAATCATAAATGCATTGCTTAGACGAGTTTCCTCTTTGGCGATAAAAGTTAACGATAAAACTGGTTCTTCTAAGTTCACAGCATCACCATACCAAGCTGTTTTTAAGATATTGGCCGCCAATTCGTTTGTGCCTATATTTTCGGATTGCATCCAACCGCCGTCGTTGATAGCAACATACTCCAGATTTTCAGAAAATTTCAAGGCAAATTGTAGAGAACGGGGCGTTTGGGTATTTCCATTTTTAAAATCAACAGTGAATCTTTCACCTGCCTCCACTACTCTATTTTCAATCATTAATGGAAACGTTTTCTCATTTCTATCATCTGCTGCCAATAAAAAGGATGGATTAGAGGAACAATTGACATCGCCAATTTTGATACCAATAAAATCTGCCATCATCGGTTCGGTCAAATTATTGAAATTAATGACCTCTGGAAAATCCTCATTCAACGGGTTGCTTGAATTGATAAAGTCATAATCTGCTGCAACAAATCGCCATGATGGATTGCCATTTGGAAAGGAATCTGCCATCTGCAAAATTACTTTTCGCGCTGCAACTACATCCGTCGTCGAAATCGTACCGTTATTATTAACGTCTGCCGCAATCATTTTATATGGCGAATCTAACAACTGAATATTCAGGATATGACGGCTGATAATGGATAAATCCAATGAAGTCACACCATTTACAACATTTAAATCTTTAGTTGGAACGACAGAAAAATCGCCACCTACGGGTAATTCCATGAATTCAAAAATACCGTCTGTCCCCGTCGTCATTGTCGGGTTGGTCGTGCCAGTAACACTCATGGTTACTTCGTTAATTGGAAAATCTTCTTCATTGTAAATCATACCCGTTACTGACACTAACGGATCGCCACATGCCGGTACATTGCCATTAATAGAAATATCTGTGCTACAAGTAGTTTGATTGCCCGCTTCGTCTGTAGCCCAAATGGTTACAAAAATTGGAATACCTGCATCGTTACAATCAAAAACCAACGTACTATCGGCAGGAGTGGGCGTGAAGGAAAACAATAAATCTTCATCAGCGGTACAATTATCAGAACTCGCTTCATTAAAATCACTTCCAAAAACCGTTACCGTACCGTCTGGTCCAATATTCAAAATCATACCTTCACCACAAGAGAATGATGGTGCTACCGTCTCCTCAATCGTAATCGTCATTGCACAATTTGACTGATTGCCACAATTATCTTCTGCAAAATATGATACATTGTATATGCCCGGCATTACATCTTGAAATGGTCCAAAACCAATACCAAAGTCACTCAAAACTACAACATTGATATCATCGCTACAATCATCAATCATTGGTACTTGTAAAAGCAGCGTCGTGTCGCAGCTACCATTGCTAACATCAATGTTCATATTATCAGGACAAGTAATCACTGGGGCGGCGTTGTCGGTGACTTCAATCACTTGCGTGTCGCTGAAAGTCACCGCACCGTCGTTGCACCAATCCATAATCGCCCAAGTCCGGTTGATTTTAAAACAAACCGAACCACTTTGATTGACATCAAAAATTTCATCGGAATAATTAAAAGCTACGTTGATGCAGGAATTATTGTTAATAATAGGTTCGCCGTAATTAATTGGTGTCGTTGGTAAATTTGAGGGGAATAAATCTGCACTTGATGTACAATCGGTCACCGCATAGTTTTCTGGAAAAGATATTTGACTTTCCAATAATGGATTACCGTTTTCGATAGTAATCGTCTGCTGACAAGTCATATTATTGTTTGCTGCATCCGTTACCGAAAACTCACGAATGATAAAACCAACGCCACAAGGGTTCAAGTTAGTCGTAATGTCTATATTAGTAATAGGTGACAAAGTACAGTTAGAAAATGCCGTTGCAATACCTGTATTTGTGACACCTGAATCCTCACTACAATCAATTGTCAAAGAAGCTGGACAGGAAATAGTTGGTGTTTGGTTGTTTTCAATCATCACCTGAATTTCACAAAGATTGCTGTTCCCATTTTCATCAGAAACTTGCAACTCAACCGTAATCGTCTCTCCTGCATCTTCACAATCGAAAGTAATATTTTCATTATACGGACCACCAACTAAGCCAATCAGAAAGTTAATCCCTGTACAATTATCAAAACTACCATCATCTAAGTTTTCCGCAGACACAACAGCCTCACCTGTTTGGGTAAGCGTTGCTGTGGTAAATTCATCACAAACCAACGTTGGTGCTACATTATCGATTACCGTCACCAACATTTGGTCACTCATCTGATTGCCACAATCGTCCAATGCGGTATATACTATAAGGTGTATGCCTTGTGGCAAATTAGTCAACAAACCGCCATTAGATGCCATAAATCCCTGTGAAGATACCGTCGAGACCGTAAATTCTGAACACGCATCCGTTACGGTAGCTGGTGGTAAATTAACATTTCCAGAACAATTCGCATTGAAAGCACTAACGGTAATATCCGCTGGCGCAATAATGGTCGGTGGTGTGGTGTCTTTAATTTTTATGGTTTGGGTATAATAAATTGGGTTCACATCTGGCGCTGTCGGTAAGCAATAATCGTAGATAGTCCAGTTGCGCAAAATTTTTCGACTACCGCCGCAGCCCGTCAAGTTTTGATCCATATAGGCTGCCGAAATGGTACAAAAATCATTGCCATCAATCGGTAAACCGTTAATCGTTGGAAAACCAGTCGTTGCAGGTTCAGTATCAGTCGTTGGACATTCTAAAGAAGGAACAGGCTCGTCATCCAAATGCGGTGGCAATACGACGTCTGCTAAGTCTATCTTTAAAACTTCAATAACCTGTACACAATTTGGCGTTGTATTTCCAAAAGAATCTGCTGCCGAATACGTTCTAAAAACGCGACGCACGACACCATCCGCATCTCCACAAGAGAAATTTTCGGTTGTTTCTGCTATCAAATCTGTGTCTACCAAACCTTCACAGCCATCAACAGCTACGGGCGGCAAGATATTATCTGGGTTGTCTGTACAAACGATTTGAATTGGGGCAGTTGGACAAACCATCATTGGAGGCGCATTGTCTGCCACCGTCAATGAAGTCCAGCAAGAATTACCGGTACAAAAGTCAATTACTTCACCAATCAAGTTTAATCCGATTTGCGCCGCACCGACCGTATTACCGAGGTCTTGACCATTAAATTTAACATTGACATCAAAGATTTCGTAAGAAGGTTGGTCACCCTCCAGCAACATATCTGCTAAGATTTCAGTGTCACAATCAACACCCAAAACGATGTTTACTTCATCATTACAAGCCATTGAAAACGGTTCTTCAACAATGGCAATTTCTTCAAAAATAGCTTGTACACAACCTGGATTACAGTTCATACATGGCAAAACCGCCGCATCATCTTCATCAAAAGTATACCGTAAAATGTAGTTGCCTAATGCCAATGAAGCAGGATCAAAAATATTGATGTCTGCTTGTACAACGGTTATCATATCTTCCGCTAAAAGGTCAAAAACACCAGTTCCTGTTGAGGTTCCAGCATCAGCAGTTAAAGCAATCGGGGCGTTATTTTGGCAATAGCCATTTCTAATTTCGGAAGTAATCACGGGATTTGGGTAAGCACAAGTATTCGCAATCTCCAAAGTATCCGTACCATTCGTCACCGAAATCGAATAGCCCAACGCATCGACATGCACGCCAGGCAACGTATAGACCCCAGCAGGCGATTCCGTGAAGGTCGCGCCTGCCGCACCGGTCGTATATGATAAGGGAGTAAAAGGGGGTTGAGGACTGGCCACATCAAAAAAGCCATCAACAGCTGCGATGTGCCAAACTTCTCCGTTGCCGGAGTTAACTTGTATGGTATCAATGAATTGTCCGTTGTCGAGGGTAGTTGCATTGCCTTGTGAGGCAACAGGAAATTCACGACATTGACATGGAGTATTTAATTGAATGGTTTGGGCTGAAGTTACATTGACTGTAAAAATCAGGCACAAAAACCAAAAAGAGAATTTTAAATCAGACATAGTAAAGCCTGACCTTTTCTCAAAGGGAGTAAAATAGTGTTTCATAATAGGATTACAATTGAACAAATATTTTCCTTTACAAAAGGAAAATATTTTAGATAATTTGAATACTTTAAGTACTTCGGAACGCTTTAATACACTGTGTAAAAAGTTATTTTGTATTTT
>CAYUNA010000432.1:0-4546 GCA_964445895.1 uncultured Saprospiraceae bacterium
AAATCCGCCAATACCGCCAAATGATTCTCCAAATAAAAATCATCATCATCCAAAAAACATAAATACTTACCCTGAGCGAGTCTAATACCTGTATTTCGCGCACCATTCAACTCTTTATTTTCCTGAAAATGATAACGAATTCGCGAATCTTTGAGATACGGCACAACCACTTCCTTCGTCTTGTCCGTAGAGCCGTCATCCACGATAATCAACTCCCAATCCGTAAAAGTTTGCGCAAGCACACTATTAATAGCGCTTTCTATTAACTTTGCGCGGTTGAAAGTAGGAATGACGATGGAAAAAAGCGGTGTAGCTGTAGACATCTTGACTATTAAAATTTATGAATGTGCAAATATCTAAAAAAATTGCGTTGATTGAGCTACAAGCCCATGCTGAGGTGCTTTATTTTTTTGCAAACTTGCTAAATGATGATTTCGAGTTGAAAATTTTAACCACGGCAAGTATTTTTGAAAATGCGCCAAATCTCTTAAAAAATAACCCCAAAAACGATTGGATAATTCACGAGTCTACCCAAGCTATTCCATCATTTATAGATAGAAATATTCCGATTTTGAATACTTGCCATTGCACCATTTTTATTACGATTGTTCGAGATTTCCGTTATTTTTCAAAGTTGAAATTGACAACAAAGAAAATAATGGTTGTTCACAATAGTCACGCAGCATTTCAGCCATTTTCTGCTATTTCATTAAATTTTACGATGACTTTTGATTACTTTTTAGATTTATTGCGAGTAGGAAAATTTCTTGTTTTTCAAGAGTTTTTATATAAAAAACGATTATTGCGAAATTTTGATTTGTTACTTGTACCGTCACCTTTTATTAAAGAAATGGTTCTCAATTTTTTACAACCAGCACAACCTGATAAAATAAAATCATTGGAATTTGCTTATTTTGAAAAAAATGCAAAAAATGATGTAAAAAGTCCCGTAAATATTACGATTCCAGGCACAATTTCTGATGAAGGCAGAGACTATGAAATGGTAGTTCAGGCATGGCGTCGAATCATTCCAAAGTTGAAACTTCCTGTACAATTAATTCTTGCAGGACGACCTAAGGGCATATATGGTGAAAAAATTACGCGAAAAATAGAGGAATTAGTAAATGAAAATTTCTCTGTGCTTCTTTTTAAAAAGAGCATTCCACAGCTTGAATATGAGGACATTTTAACCCAAACAGATTTCGTGATTCTACCTCTAAAAAAGCGAGTGAAATATGGTATCTATCAGGAAATTAACGGTTTGTCAAAGATAACTGGTAGCGTGAACGACCAAATTCGCTTTGCAATTCCAGCTTTGATATCGAGTGATTATCCTCTATCCGTTGAAGTTGAAAATATTTCACAACGGTTCAAAAATGCAGAAGATCTGGCAGTAACGTTGGTAGATTGGATAAACAATCGAAAATTTGAAAAGTTAGAACAAAAAAGATTGATGTTACAAGGGAAATACACCTTTGAAGTAGTAAAAACTGAATTACTAACTATTTTGAAATAAAAAATATCTCTAAGTAATTTTTGTCTGTTTTTTTTATGAAATCTCTTGCTATTTCAAAGTCGATAAAATCATCAAAAAGCCATTCGAAATCATGAGTAAAATTAAAAAGTCCCTTTGTATTTAGCTGAAATAATTTATCTAAACAAGCCAACGTTTCCAATTGAAAATCTGGTAAATTAGCTTCAAAACTAATCATCGAAACAACTTGCGAAAGTCCTTCCAAAACCTCCATTTCATGTCCTTCAACATCAATCTTTATAAAATCAGGCTGTCCGTATTTGGTAATTAAAGCATCTAAAGTTGTTGTGTTTACTAGGTATTGTGGACTTTTTGGCGTTTGATTTTCTGTTGTTTTTTTGTGCCATTTAATATTTAATGTATTTAACGCAGCATCCTGATGTGCATGAAATTTTGCACTGCCAACCTGATTACTTACAGCTTTAGAAACAATTCTCACGCGGTCATTATTTGCAAATTTTACCCTTAAAGCTGCTAAAGTCCGTTTGCCAGGTTCGACTGCAATAATTTGTGCTTTTGTTTGTAAAAAAGCGTCAACGGTGTAGCCTTCATTTGCACCAATGTCAAAAATTAATTGTGGTGTATTCTGCAATTTCGCCAATGCCTCGGCGTACATTTGCGATTCTTTTTCCAAAGTTGCCCGTAAATGCTCATTTTTGCGCACTAAACCATTGAGATACCAGTCGGAATACCGAATTTGGTAAAACAAATCGAAGCGTTGCAGCCAGTTTTTAATGGTAAATTTTATCGAATTCATCTAAAAATAAAATGCGAAGTAACCAAAATTTACGGTATTTTTTAGGATTCTCCTTGCTTTGGTGGGTTGCAGTAGTTTTTGTTAATCCCATCGGTGACTTTCCCCTCAACGATGATTGGCAATATGCTTATCCCGTCAAAACCTTAATTGAAACTGGAAATTACGACTTAATTAGTGTTTTTTCACCAAATATTTTTTTACAAGTTATTTGGGGCTACCTTTTTTGCTTGCCTTTTTGCGAATTTTCTTTTACAACGCTTCGGTTTTCGACGCTGTTTTTGGGGTGGATAGGTTGTCTTTTTTTCCTTCAATTATTAAGCCGTCTATCGATTAAAAAAGACTTGGTAGCTTGGGGAACATTGATGTTTTGCTTTAATCCCCTATATTTCTCCTTGAGTTTTTCGTTCATGACTGATGTCCCATTTTTGGTTGTAATGCTTTTGGGAGTAGGTAGCTATTTTAAATACTTTGCAACTAAACAACGGATTTATCGTCTCCTCGGAATACTCGCTGGAATTGCTGCTTTTTTAATCAGGCAACCAGGTCTACTACTCATTTTTTCAGCTGAATTATTATTACTTTTGGATAAGAAAAGTAGAACATCAATACTTCATCTTTCCGGCATTTTATTGACTTTATGCCTATTTCATTTTAGTGTAGAAAAAGGCTTGAAACCCTGGCTGGACATCAGCGAGAATTACTTGTCTGTCGGTAGTCTTTACATCTCCGACTTTTTAGAAAAACCACAAGTTTTTCTCTTCCAATTTGCGAAAAGAACGCTAATGAGCATCTTTTATTTGGGGTTATTTCTTTTACCGTTTTGGAATTTTATTTTTAAAAATTGTCAAAAAAATGGTTGGTTAAGTTGGAAACATTTAACACCTATTATTGTAGTAAATGCCTTAATTGCTGGTGTTTTAGCTCATTTTGAATACATCTTTCCTTATGGAGGAAATATTTTTTACAATCTCGGTTTAGGGCCAATTTTATTAGCAGACACTTGGCCAGAAGTTGTGAATTCTCCAAAATTACTACCTGATTGGAGTATGATATTATTGGGGTTTATTTGTCAAATTTACGGCTGTTATTTGCTGATTTGGGTAAGTGAAAAGCTTTTTGCTGTGTTTAAAAGTAGCCGAAAGTCACCATTAAAGATTGAGCAAAAACGTTGGCTTTTCCTTGTGTTTTTAAGCGCATTTTACCTCGGGTTGGTGATGGTGATTAGTTATTTTGACCGCTATGTTTTACTGCCAATTGCCTGTTTAATAATTTTGATAATTGCTGATAAATCTACCATTAAAAAAGTTGATTTAATTTTTAAGATATTGGTTGGTGTATTTGCAATTTTTTCTCTCTTGGCAACTAAGAATTATTTAAATTGGAGTAGAACTGCCCATTTAGCCACTCACCAATTGCTGGAAGAAAAGATTCCAATGAAGCAAATTGACGCGGATATGGCAGTTAATGGATTTGATAATTTCCCTTGGTTGCGCAATACGCGGGCAACCTTCGTTTTGACGACAAACCCTTTACCCGATTTAGTTGTGAAGGATAGTTTACCGTATTTCAATTGGCTAAAAATGGACACAGATTATATTTATACATCAGAAAAAATAACTGATTAATCAATGAACAAAACTCAATCTAAAGCTGGGAAAATTGCTTTAAATCTTCTTGGCTTTTATATTTTCAGTCTTTCCTCAATACAAGTATGGACGCTTCCTGTTTTTGGCTCAAAAATACAACCTCCAGAGTTTATTTTTCTATTAATTATCAGTTGGTTGACAGTCAACCTTAAAAAGATACCGTCTTTTAAATTTCAAATGAATACCATGACGGTGTTACTTTTTGGATATGTTTTAATGGTTATTTTATCAGTTGTTTTTTCAAAATATTCAGGAGCTTATTTGGAGTTATTTGGACTCTTTTATTTGCTTGTGTTGTTTTATGTTATCGTTTATATTTTGACCAATTTTTGTGATGATATTCCAGCATTTATTGTCAAATGGTTCACTTACTTAGGCGTATTTACAGCAGTTTTGGGCATTATAGGATGGACAATCTATCAGTTTGGGACATGGACGCCACTAGTGCGTTCAGGCAGTACCTACTATCCATATTTTGGCTATGTCGGACGAGTACAAGGATTAACCTTGACCCCTGGAATGTACATCACTATCATTTCGATTTCGATAGTATTGTTGAGTGCTAAAATGCTGTTTAAGAAGGCACTGAAGTGGGAATTTTTCGCGCTG
>CAYUNA010000433.1:0-4541 GCA_964445895.1 uncultured Saprospiraceae bacterium
GTATTATACTTTTTATAATATCAAATTTTAATCCAGATTCAGCGAGGTATACTTTTGGGCTTTGGACGGGATTGGGCTTTCGTCCAAAGTCCAGGATACTTAGAAGTGATGCCAAGTTAATTTTTCAATCCTGTTTTCGTTGGACTTTCATTCACTTTTGGTTTTTCTTCCCCTTGAAAGCCACCTCCAAAAATCAAGCCTGTACTCGAATAAGTTGTCCCGTAAGTAGCTGCTAAAACAACCACTTGGCGCATGGCATCTACCAATTGTTCATCCGTCAATTCTTTTAAAGGGTGTGTATAAACGCTGATAACCATTCCTTCGTAAAGGCAATATTTGGCATCAAGAGCGGAATGAAAATTGGCTTCTAGCATCTTTTGCATTTCGCCGCGTTTCATGTTTTTTTCTTCGATGACAGGCGCGAAAATGCGCATCCGATTGGCTTCGGCGTGAGAGATGATAACGAGTGGAGAATCACCGTAGGTCATTGTCCAATTACCTAATTTTCCTTTGATTTCTTGCGCTTCTTTTCGAATGATTTCGTCCAATTTAGCTTCGGTCATTTGAGCAAAAACAAATTGAGTGGACAAGAGTAAAAACCCTACGCAAAGCAATTTTAAACCTTTCATATTTTTGTTTTTTTTTTAAAACGATTGAGTAGTCGGACAATTTCATTTGGTCAAAACATTTATGACAAAGCGAGACTGAGGACGAATGTTTCTAAGAGCATGTCTTAAGAATGCGGACAAAGTAAATGCCGATTCTTAGAACCTTATTAAAATAGGAAAGTTAAGCAAAAGAAAGGTCGTTTGCAAGAATAAGTGATTAAAATGGCTGGATACGGACGTTTTTAAAGAGTACTTTCTCTACTAAAAACCAGAAACAATACTCGTAACAAATTCATCGGTATTGTGTGTGCGAAAAAAAGAAACGATGCAGCAAATTGTAAAAATAACAAATGCGATAGTAACATCGAGCTGACGTGATTTAGTTGAATCAGTTCTCATTATGGGTGTCTAAAATTTAAAAGTTTAACAATCAATAGGTCAATAAGTGTCCAACAGTTTAAGGTCTTGGCCACAGATTTTGTTCAGTTAAATTACAGGAAGAGTGCAAAAATCGCGCAAATGTATGACTAAATTTCCGATTTGTATATTAATTATTTGTAAATTTATTATTATCATTTATCCAACCACCGCTTAAAATCCCCAACACGTTCGCGACTGACAATGGCATCGAAATCAATTTTGGGAGCTAAATCTAACTTTAATCGACTGTTAAACCAGGTATTGATTTTGGCAATTGCGTTAATTCTGACGATTAATTTTCTACTGACGCGAAAGAAATTTTTGGGATCTAAAACTCCCTCCAATTGGTCGAGTGAATAATCTACAAAATGTTTTTTGCCTGATTGGTGACGTGCTTGAACTAAACCATCTTCTGAAAAAAAGTAAGCGACTTCTTCTGTCATTAAATATGATAATTGCTGCCCTATTTTCACTAAAAACCGTTGTTTGTATTCTTTTTGCTGTAAAGAGGCGAGTAAGTCTTTTAGTGCGGTATCGTCGTATCCTTTTTGTTGCTGAAAAAAATTATGATATTTTTCAACTGCTTTGGTAAAATCCTGAGGATCAATAGGTTTCAGCAGATAATCAACACTATTGACTTTAAATGCTTTGAGTGTATACTGATCATAGGCTGTCGTAAAAATGATAGGAGATTTGACTTCAACTTGCCGAAAAATATCAAAACTTAAGCCATCCGCTAATTGAATATCCAAAAAAATCAAATCGGGTGCGGGAAAGTTTTTAAGCCACTTGACCGCACTCTCTACGCTATCAATTACGTCGATAATTTCTGCGCCAGGCAAACTTTTTGTGATGAGTTGCGCCAGTCGTTTTGCAGCGGGTTGTTCGTCTTCAATGATTAGTATTTTCATGTAAATTTTCTATTTAAGTAACGACAATATTTCTAATCATTCCCTGCAAAAACCGGCACATCAATCATTGGCAAAATCACGATAAACGACTCTTGTGTCACGATGACTTCTACTTCTTTTTCAGAAAAGAAACGATAGCGATTTTTGATATTTTGTAATCCTAATTTGGTAGAATTCATTACCTGATTTTTCTTTTGCAAATTATTTTTTACAATCAATTTATTTCCATTTTCAATAAAAACCTCCATAAATAAAGGTTTTTCAGAAGAAATAATATTATGCTTGATGGCATTTTCAAAAAGGATTTGCAACGATAATGGAATAATTTTATCATTTAAATGCACTTCTGGGATATCTATTTTGATGTGTAAATTTTTCCCAAAACGTTCTTTCAGTAAAAAAGTATACGCATTTAAAAAATTCAATTCTTCTTCCAATAAAATCAATTTCTTATCCCTAATTTCTAAAATATAGCGATACACTTTCGACAATTGTTGCACGAAATGCACGCTCTTTTCCGAATTTTCAGGTATCAAATAGGTTAAGGTATTCAAGGAATTAAACAAAAAATGTGGGTTAACTTGATTTTTCAGTCCTTCTAATTGGCTCTGCATATTCATCCGTTTTAGTTTTTGCTTTTCCACAGAAGACTTCTGCAATCTGGTATAGAAACCAATCGTCTCGTAGATACCAACCACCAAAAAAGTCACTAACATCGAAGCAATTGCCATCCCAATATCATGTCGAGCATCTTGGATAATATATGGAGTAAACAAGTCATGCATTATTGGGTCAAGCAGCCGTTGACCAATGAAATATAAGGCTATTAGTACGATACTTTGTAAAGTAATTCGCTTTATTGTCTGCCCCGTTTTTGGATATTTTTTTCTAAAAAATATAAAAACTTGCCGAAAAACGACCCAATAAATCACCACATAAATAAACGAAACAATCAGGCATCCTCGACAAAACAAAAACCAATCGTCCACCAAAATATCGGCAAACATCATTGCTGCCAAAAGGAATGCAATCACAGGCGCACCAATGATACCTAACCATTTGTCATCAAAGCCTAGTATTTCTTTATAATTGCTCTTCATAGACTCCAGCTCAAAAATTGAGTTGCTCATATTTTTTTTCGAATGCGCTTCAAATATCCGAAATTTCATCATTTATTAAAAATACAATCTGATGAGTTGACATATCCAGCCAGTGAATTGTAAAATTAGCTTAAATTTGGCATAAATTTGTTTTATAATTCTTTAGCGAAGAGCCTGGTAATTAATCACTACACAACCAAAGACCATAAACTAAAAACAATCTTATGACCGATACAGAACGACAACAACTCAAAGAAAAAATCATTGCCGCCATCGCAGAAATGGAGGAAAAAATTAAAAATAGAGCCGCGAGTATTCAGCCAATTTCGCCCGAGAATGCGATTGGACGTGTCAGTCGAATGGATGCAATCAATAATAAAGGTGTAGCAGATGCAGCGATGCGCCAGGCAGAAAGAAAGCTGGTGAGTTTGCGAGTTGCACTATCGAAAATTGATTCGCCAACCTTTGGAAACTGCAACCGATGCAAGAATCCAATTCAGCCAGCGCGATTGATGTACATGCCAGAGAGTGCGATGTGTGTGCGGTGTGCGGGACGGTAATTTTCTATGAGCAACCTACAATAAAAAATGAGCAATGCACTAAAGTTGTACATTGCTCACTTTAAGTAAAGGGACATATTGTATGATACAAGCAAATGTGCCTAAGCACTTACTTACAAAGTTTGTAAAAAACAAACTCCGTTAAATATCGAATTGCTCCTTATTGCAAAAACTTGTAGTTGATGCCAAAACGGTAGTAAATTGGGAGATTCTCCGCCGTTCGTTCTTCCGAAGTATTATACAAAACATAGACCTCAAAACCGACAATACCACCCGACGCATATCCTGCTCCGACGAATAAATTATTTGTCCAATTTTTAGATGTCAAAACTTCCGTCGCAGTTAATGCAACAGGCTCTTCTTCATTCAATGCTTGCAATTCTCCATGCAAAAACAATCCATTTTGAAATTTATATCGAGTGAATGCTCCTATTCCAAAGTCAACACTATTATATTTTAAATCAGGAGATTGACCATTGTCAAAACGTCCACTTTGGTATAAAAACTCTAATCGAGGTCCAACTGAAAAGCCCTCAAAAAACTCATATCCTGCCATTGGAGATACTCCAAATGTAAAAATATTTCCCTGTCGTCCTCCCAAAAAGGCATTTCCCCAATTCAGGTTAAGTCCACCTGCATACCAGACTTTACTCAAAAAGTCTCCACTCTCATCAAAATACTCATCTGTTTTAGACGTTTTCTTTTTCTTTTTTTGCGCATACGCGTCGTTGGTAAAGGCGATGGTCAAAAAACAAGCTAAAAAGCTCAATAGCAATATCTTTTTCATAGAAATTTTATTTGAATGATGAAATAGTCTTCAGCGGATTAGTCATTAGAAAAACATGGTAAATTTATTTTTTTGGCATAAAGAAATTTGTAAAAATTAACCTAAGGGAATTGGTAAAAAATAATCTACCCATTCTGACTCGTTACCTCCACAAG
>CAYUNA010000434.1:0-4538 GCA_964445895.1 uncultured Saprospiraceae bacterium
ATGTAGTGATAGGTGGTATCCATTCTTAATTTGATTTTTGTATATTTGATAATGAGGTTGATTCAAAAAAGTCCTCGTTTTTTGTTGTATGTTTAAAACTAAAGAATCCTATTTTTATTTTACAAAAATAGTGACAGGAAGTTAATTATGAGTGAATTTAAAGATAGGAATGCGGCTTTGTCGGGAATTGGCAGATTGAAAAAAGCGAACTATTTTTTGGATAAAAAAAAGTGTCGGATGAATGATAGAAATGAATTATTGCATCAGACTTAATTTCTGGTACAAGCCACCTTCAATTTTCAATAGTTCTTCGTGTGTTCCTCGTTCAACTATTTCGCCTTGCTGAATCACCAGAATTTCATCAGCATGTTGTATTGTGCTCAAACGATGGGCAATGACAAGAGAAGTTCGACCTTTCAATAACTGTTGCAACGCATCCTGTACTAATTTTTCCGATTCCGAATCAAGAGCAGAAGTGGCTTCATCAAGGATGAGAATTTCAGGGTTGTGGAGAATCGCTCGTGCAATAGTGAGGCGTTGCCGCTGTCCACCTGAAAGTTTCAAACCCTGATCGCCAATGTGCGTTTGGTAGCCGTTTTCGGTGTCGATGATGAACTCGTGTGCATGAGCAATTTTAGCTGCTTGCCAGACGGATTGTTCCGATACATTTTGACAGCCAAACGCGATGTTATTATATATAGTGTCGTTAAAGAGAATGGATTCTTGTGTAACTACGCCCAAAAACTGACGAATTGAGGCTGCTTTTAAGCTGCGCAAATCATGTCCATCCAATAAAATCGCACCATTCGTTGGATTGTGAAAACGCGGAATCATATCAGATAGGGTAGATTTGCCACCTCCTGATGGCCCGACGAGCGCGATGTACTTTCCTTTTGGAATTTTAAAACTGATGTTTTTTAAAACTTGCTTGCCATCTTCAAAAGTGAAATCGACGTTTTTAAATTCAATTTCTCTTTCAAATTGGGTTAATGTTTTGGCATTTGAAATATCTTGAACCGGACGGTCGGCATCCAAAACTTCAAAAATACGTTCTCCCGCTACTAAGCCCCGTTGAATATTTCCAATTGCAGTAGAAATGGCTTTAGCAGGCGATAAAATCTGTGAAAAAACGATGATGTAGGTAATAAATTCACTCGCGGATAAATCAAAATCATCTTGTAAAACTAAAGAGCCACCGTATAGCATAATGCCTGCAACGACTGTCACACTCAGCGTTTCGGACACGGGCGAAGCAGAATATTGTCGAAATAGCATTTGCTTTAAAGCGTCTGAGTACCATTTCGTTTTGGCTTGAAATTTTTGTTGCTGACTCCCTTCTGCATTGAATGCCTTGATGACTTTGATGCCCGTAATTGTTTCATCAACTGTGCCTAAAATACTACCCATTGCTTGTTGTGATTGCTCGGCATGTTTTTTTAATTTTTTGACAATTGTTGAAATAATCAAGGCAGAAATTGGAAGAATTATCAAAGTAAAAGCGGTTAATTGCCACGACATTATGAATAGCAAAACAAAGGAAAAAATGATGGTAAAGGGTTCTCTAAAAATAACTGTAAATGTATTCACCACTGAATTTTCAATCTCTTGCACATCACTCATTACGCGCGACATGAGGTCTCCTTTTTTATTATTTTTAAAATAGCCAGTATGCATTTTAATTAATTTTTGATACAATTGGTCGCGCAGGTTCTTAATCAAACCCGTTCGAACAATTGCCAAAATTACCATTGCCAAATAGCGGAAAATATTTTTAAAAATAATAGAAATAATAGCCGCAATACAAACAAATCGGAGTGCTGCAATCTGTCCATTTTCTTGAATAATCGTTTGAAAAAAGTAATTAAACTTGGCTTTGAAATAGTCTAAACCGAAGCTGAAGGTAGGATTGACGGGGGTATCTACTGTTTGTACAGAATTAAAAAGGGTATCTAAAAGAGGAATGAAAAGGGTGAAATTGACTAAACCAAAAACGATAGATAAGGTAATCAACACCGCATATTGAGGAACAAAAAGGCGGTAGGGGTAGGCAAATTTTAAAATTCTCAGGTACGTCTGCATGGAAACAATTAACAAAGTGCAATGAACAATGTGCAATCAAAAAACCGCAATATACAATTAAAACTAAAAAGCTTTTAAATTCTAATTGCACACCGTTCATTACTAATTGTTAATTATGAAGGTCTATGCACATCCATTTGTGGGTATGGGAAGCTAATTCCTTCTTTATCAAATGCTTTTTTCACATTCTCTTGCATGTAGAAAAATGCATCCCAGTAATTTTCGCTTTTCACGAACGGACGAGTTGCCAAGTTAACAGCACTGTCTCCCAATTCTGCTACAACGACACCTTGTGCTGGGCTATCCAAAATATGTGGACAAGACTTGCCAACTTCCAAAATAACTCGTCGTGCTTTATCAATATCGTCATCATATCCGATGCCGAAAGTCAATTCAACACCAACCTCACCTTGACCAGAAATATTAGTAATAACATTACTAGTAACTACACCATTAGGAACAATCACTCGTCTGTTGTCCAATGTAGCTAAAATTGTATTAAAAATTTGAATTTCTTTGACACTTCCTGTCTCGCCACCACCAATAGTCACCAAATCGCCAATTTTGTAAGGCTTGAAAGTCAACAACAAAACGCCACTGGCAAAATGTCCTAAACTGCCTTGTAAAGCCATACCAATTGCAAATGCTAACGCACCGAAAATCGCAACAAACGAAGTTGTTTCAATGCCGAACATACCTGCTACTGCAATTAATACCATAACTTTAATAGCAACATTGACAAGTGAAGCTAAAAAAGGACGAACGGTTTCATCAACACCTCTCTTTGCTAACATTTTTCTAACCCAACCAGTTACGATTCCTGCAATCCAAAATCCAATGATTAAGGTCAAAATAGCACCAACTACTTTTGGGGCATAATCTGTTACTAATGCGCTGAAGCGTTCTAAATCAAAGTACTGTTCCATTTTTTTGTAAAATTTTTAATTGAATTAATTAATGATAATGTATAGTTTATGCGTTTATTTGAAAACAGCTGATTACCAATTTATTATGTGTTTAAATCAGCTGATTTGCAGGTAGTTGTTTTTTAGACGCAAGTAATTGTAAAAAGTTACTAAACTGTTAAAAATAAAATTAATCTTACTGCTCAGTTTATTTGTTAGACTATTTTCTTTTTGCGAGATTTACATTTTATTCATAGCAAATAATACATTACTTATGCAAAAAATAGTTACAACAATATGCTTAATTCTTTTTACAACCGCTATAAACTTTGCACAACAACATCCAACTTGCGATGGCGGGCGATACTTGAGTGAAGTTTTTGATGACTTTACGAAAATTTCTAATGTGAAGTTCGGCGAAAATACTACAATTGGAGGCAATTTCCAAGAATTGTTTATGGACATCTACGAACCCGCAGGAGATGTCGCAGAAACACGGCCTGTTATTGTCTTGGCACATGGTGGCAGTTTTGTCGCGGGGAGTCGGGAAAACATGAATTTTCTCTGTGAAGATTTTGCTCGACGGGGTTTTGTAGCAGCTACCATTGATTACCGTTTGCTTGATGCTTTTGTTTTTGACTCCTTGAAAATCACGGAAGTTGTTATTGGGGCGATGTCGGATATGAAAGCAGCAGTGCGATTTTTTCGGGAAGATGCGGATACGGATAATATTTATAAAGTTGATGCTGATTTGATTTTTGCAGGCGGTATTTCAGCGGGTGGAATTATGGCTTCTCATATCGGATATGTTGATGCTGAAGATGATATTCAAGCACCGATTTTAGATATTATTACTGATTTAGGTGGATTTCCTGGCAATAGTAGTACCAATACGCAATATTCCTCGGAGGTACAGGGTGTGGTGAATTATTCGGGAGCTTTAAAAGAAGCGAAATGGGTAGATGACAACGACCCGCCGCTGTTTAGCGTCCACGACGACGGTGATAACATAGTCCCTTATGGCAACGGTTTTTCGGCTGCTTTTCCTTTTGGAAATTACCTGGAAGGGAGCGCCAGTATGAAAAATTTTGCGGATGCAGCGGGTCTGACCAATGAATTGATTACCATTGAAAATAGCGATGGACACGTTAGCTTTTTTGCGGAAAATGCCGCAGAATATCAAGATGATGTGATTGACGCTTCGGCGTTGTTTTTACATAATATTATTTGTGGAGACATTTCAAATACGGAAATTTTAGGAGCTAATTTTAAATTAAATCTTTATCCAAATCCGACCTCAGCGGGTGTTACTGTAGAAATGACCAATTTGCCAAGTGCATTTAATTTATCTATCGTTAATGTCAATGGGCAAATTATTTACCAAGAAGTTGGTCTATCTAATACCAAAATATCTTTAGGAGAAGATTTGTTTGAGCCAGGGATTTATTTAGTCAAATTAGCATTTTTAGATGCTAAAAATACGCCTGTTTGGAAAAAAATAGTAGTGCAAAAATAAATTTTACTACAAAAACAAAATCTTAAAAGACCTTCTAA
>CAYUNA010000435.1:0-4530 GCA_964445895.1 uncultured Saprospiraceae bacterium
CTTTTTATTGAATTATTCCACCAACATTCTCCGCGTCTCTGTACAATCGCCGCTTTCCAATTGATAAAATAAAACACCTGTTACTGGTAAGTCTGCTTTTTGTAAAACAATCTGATGATAACCTGCATCCAGATTTTCAACAACCGTTTTTACAACTTTTCCAGTCACATCAAAAACAGTTAAAATCGTCGTGTTCGCTTCCGCAATTTCAAAACCAATCGTGGTTTGTTCACGGAATGGATTTGGTGTATTTTGGTACAAAGCAAACCCGTTTTGAATGGATTCCGTGAATTGCAATTCGATGTCTAACAATTCCACATCACTGCCATCTGTGGTACGATAAGCTTCTGCTGAAGTATAGTCAGAACTGATGTTCAGCAAGTTACTCAATCGCCCATCTTTCAAGGCAGTAATTTCTAATTCAAATACATTTTGACTCGCTTTTAAATAAGTCGCCTGACTCGCATTCCAACTATTCGTTAAAACACCTTCAGCTGTTTTGGCAAAACCAAAATGCTCGCTTTTGACCATCTCGTCGTCATTGACACTATTAATTTGTAGTGCATTTTTATCAAAATTCAAACTAAATTGAAAGCCCAATAAAGACTGATTGTCAACACTTTGTACCGCCACTTGATACGATTGACCCGCTTTTAAGTTTAGGTCTGCCGTCTTCAAATTCAATACACCTGTAAAGTTACGGTCATCGGCACTTAACAATCCATTTGTGGACGCATTACCGTTGACATCACCAATTTTTATGGCGATGAAGTTTGTTTCCATCTCATTCTCCGCCAAATTATTGTAGTCGATAACTTCAGGGAAATTTTCCGCCCAAGGGTTGTTTGGATTTGGGAAATTATAATCTGCATCCACAAATCGCCAGGACGAATTATTGTTAAAGTTGTCGTTGACATACAAGACCAATTTTCGCAATTCGACCAAATCCAGTGTCGTAATCGTTTGCGAATTATTGGCATCTGCCGCAATCATTTTATAAGGAGATTCCAACGGTGTAATGTTCAAAATATGTCGACTAATTTTCACCAAATCAAAAGTAGAAACGCCGTTTAATGGCAAGTCGTTTTTGGAAGGTGTAATGGTATAATCACCGCCGTTATCCATATTTTCAAACGTGAAGTAACCGTCCAAATCCGTCATTTGCGTCGTACTCATTGAGCCATTCACTTCCACCATGCTGTTTTCTAAAAACAAACCATCAGCCGTACTAATCGTACCCGCAATTAATGGGTCATCTTCTTCACACGTCCATTGGTTGTCTTGAATGATGACGAAAGTCTCACAAATACCTTGGTTTCCCGCAGCGTCTGTCACGAAAACATTAATGACAATTTCTTCAAAAAATTCAACTTCATGGCACTCATAAGTTTCACTCGTAAAAGTAGTATCCGATGAAAACGAGAAGATTAAATCATCTTCGCAATTATCAAAACTGCCCGCGTCAAAATCGGATGCCCAAACGGTAACTGAACCTGTTGGATTCATCTCTAAGATTACTCCATCTTCACAGTAAGCGGTTGGAGATTTACAATCTTTGATACAAACTTCGACGGTTTTTACCGCAGTATTTCCACAGCCATCTTCGACTGTAAACGTTACATCATGACAACCAATCGGTAGATTTTTCTCAAATAAACCAGTTCCTGTCAAATCAATTGTGTCATTTTGGAAATAATCTACTTCATAAAATGCTTCCAAATCTTCGGTACAATTGTCGTCAAGAGAATATATAATTTCCACGATTCCGCTTAAACAATCTTCGTCAATAGAACAGAATTCGAATTCATCTTCTACCTCAATTGTCGGTGCTATATCATCTGTAATTCTGATAATTTGCTGATAAGTATAGTGACCATAATTACCGAAATCAGTATTAAATAGAATCAATCCATCTTCTTCTGTTCCTAATACAATCGCCGTTTCTTCGTCATCAAAAGTACACCAGTTGATAACTTCGTAAGTTCTCACGATTTTAAAACAAGCACTATCATCAGAAATTGCAAATAATTGGTCGCTATAAGAAGTCGCTAATAGGTCGCAGCCTGCATTCAAGACTTCGACATCTTGTGCGTCGTAATCCTCACCACAATCACCGTAGTAGTTAGGTGGAAAAACGATTTCCCAACTGTGTAATGGAACTACGCTAATAATTTGCTGGCAAAGACCAGATATATTACCATCGAAATCAATGGCTTGAAACGTTCGAACAATGGTTCCTTCTCCACAGTTATCCACTGAGCTAATTACTGGAAAATAATTAAGGAAAGAACCACAATTATCATTGTTGGAAGGTTCACCAAATTCGTTGTCCATAAAGTCATTATCTGCCAATTCTGATTCAACAGGTACTTCTTTACAGTCAATTTGCACATTTGGTGGCGCGAGGCAAGTTGGGTTGATTTTGTCATTGACATTCACCTCAACCATACAATCATTGGTATTTCCATTACAATCATATACTCGCAAAACGACCATTTCATTATCGTCAAAACAAGTGAATGTAATTGACGGTGAAAAAGCAAAATCTGGCTGATTCATTCGTTTTACTTCAAAATCACAGATGCCACAATTGTCGTGACTACCGTCATCCAACGTCTCGGCGAAAACTTCAGCCTCTCCGTTATTATCTAAATTAGCATCTGTAATTTCATCACAAATAGGTGTTGGTGGCGTCAAATCTGCTACCGTGAAGGGAACATTTAATGATGACACATTTCCGCAATTATCAATCGCTTCAATCGTAAAAATATGCACTCCAAGCGATAAACCAGGAAACGGAATATTTCCACCTTCTGCACCATCTACCCCATTGACATATTCCAATTCTCCTACAGGAGAAAAAATACGTATCTCAAAGTCACTACAGTTGTCGGTAACCGTTGGCGGCTCCACAAAATCAGTAGATTTACATTGATTCAACGAACTACCTTCATTAGCTGCGTTCAAAGTTTGCGGAAGTGCAACAACAACAGGTGGCGTGTTGTCAATCACCTTGATAACCTGTTCGTTATCTTCGCCTTCGTTGTCTGGAGTTGTGACAATTTCACTTGTACACCAGTTTAAAACTGTCCATGTACGAACGATTTTTAGACCACTACAAGTGGTCAATGTATCATCCGAAGAAGTGTAGTTGAATGGGCAGTAAACACCACTAATGCCTTGTGGAAAACCACTACCAGTTGTCGGTAGAAAGCTGGTAACATTTGTTGGATTTGTAATGTTAGGGAAGTTAGCATAGTCATTACAATTCCAAGTAACATCCGATGGAAAATCCACCACATTTGGACTAACTAACAGTAACGTCTGTTGGCAAGCATTGGATTGATTGCCGTGAATATCGGTCGCAATCCAGCTTTTGACAACGTAAACGCCATCACCGCAAATGTCATCACTGTTAATGACTTCATCCACCATAATGACATCAGCAATCCCGCAATTATCCGTCGTCAACGGTGGAGGAAAGTTGTCAGCATCTACGTCACACAATACTTCAACAGGTGCTGTCGAGCAACTAATAGTTGGCGACAATTTGTCTTCAACCACCACTTCACTCCAGCAAGAATTGCCGTTGCAAAGGCTCGTCACCTGTGCAGTTAGCGATTCGCCAACATTGGCACAAGAGACAGCGTTTCCGAAAGAAACATTCGCCCCATTGGTGATATTTATGGTATAATTGTCGTTATTGGCATCAATACCAGTCAAAATCATTAGCGGTGTGACCACACTGAATCCTCCTGGTGTTTGAGATAAACTGACTTGTACCAAATCGTCGCAAGACAATGTTGTACTTTGGAGACGAACTTCAAACTCATCCATGCCCATTTCCCCACTACCATTGGTTTCGATAACAGTAAGAAGATATGGCCCAGTTCCAGCGGCGGCAGTCCAGTCAACCGTTGCAGTAGCAGCAGTAGAGTTGCTCAAAATACCTCCGCCACTCAGCGTCCATTGATAGGTGTTGCCAGTGGTAAAAGCTGTGGAATAATTGACTGTTGCGTCAGGACAAGCGACTCCCAAACCATCAATTTCAGGCATGGGCATCACGTTGTTGGCAACAGCGATTTGAATCGTAAAAAACATGATTAGAACAACACTCAGCCACGAGCATTGAGCCCTTCCAGTGGAAGGATTCCTAGTAACTTTGTAATTCATGGGAATCGGTAATTTTAGTTAAAGATACAGGCTCGGTTACCCTGTATTTCAATCCATGATTAAAATAAAATGTGTAGTTGTAGCTCTTTTCTTGAAATCAAAACGATAATGTGTAGTAACTTTTTGGACTCGACTATATTAGACTTTATGAATGAGATTTGAACGGCTTTAAACTTGCTCAACCTCATTCATAAAGTCTATTACACTGTACAGTAAGTTTCTTTTGATTATGAGAAGCGAGAAAATCGCAAGATTTTCGAGCTTCAAAAAACTCACTCTCCCGCGCCTGCGGCGCGGTGGGGTCTTAAGGGAGCAAAACGGTTTTTGCAAACCGTTTTGCTCCCTTAAAATCCCTTT
>CAYUNA010000436.1:0-4522 GCA_964445895.1 uncultured Saprospiraceae bacterium
TGTAAAATTTTATCCGTAAAATACAGTATATATTAAGAATTTATTTTACATTTGTCCAAGATTAAACTCATACCGCATTTATACAGTCTGATAGAAAACACAAAGACACAATCTTTATGTGTCAAAAACTCAAACCTTAAAACTGCTCAACTGCTCTGTGTTAAATTGAACAGTCCAGAAGATATTTTAATTTAACTATTTAACAAGAAATATTTGTTCATCATTATTCAAATGTCCTTTTGAGATAAACCACTGTTTTTCAGTCACTTATTTCAAAATTCCAACATTTGAAGAGTTTTTCTATTAAAAACAGTTAGAAGAGCTATTTTTATAAATACATTACCTAAAACAAAGACTATGAACTGGAAGTTGACACTCCTTCTGCTGGCTATCTTTGCTATGCCTAACCTTTCTTATTCACAAATTTGCGACAATGTTACCGAGGGTGGCGAAATTGGTTACGACCAAACGCTCTGTGCTCCTGGCGACGACCCTGCACCAATAGTAAATGTTTCCTTACCCTCAGGTGGTAGTGGAGATTTGGAATACATCTGGATTTCTACGACCAATGACCCATCAATGGTAACAACGGTTTGGGACATTATCGTTGGTTCTACTAGCGAATCTTATGATCCAGGACCTTTAACTGAAACCACTTATTTCCGTCGGTGTGCTCGTCGGGCAGGTTGCACCCAATATATTGGCGAGACCAATATTATCCGTATTTGTGTAGATGTAGAAGCACCGCAATTTACCTCGACGTTGGTGGATGGTGAAATTGACTGTACAGAAACGCCACAATTTGATACCCCTACTTATAGTGACGATTGCGACTTGTTGGTTGGTTATTCATTTGATGATGAAACCATCCAAAATGGCTGCACAACGGAATATATAAGAACGTTTACCATCATTGACGATTGTGGAAAAACATCAACAACCACACAGACGTTCACTACAACAGACAATGAAGCTCCCGTTATTTCTTTAAACGCGCCGAATCAAGATATTAATGACGGTGATATTTTGACCGTTGAATGTGATAACTTGATGCTATTCTTTGCGTCTGACGCCTCTGCAACAGATAATTGCGACGATGCCCCAACGCTTACTTTTTCAGACAGTGTTGAAAACACGGACTGCTTAGTAACTGGCTATTTGCAACAATGGACCTGTAGCTGGATAGCAAAAGATGCCTGTGGTAATACTTCGACTTTCACCGTTTTTATAAATGTAGTTGACACGACTGATCCTGTCTTCATTGATATTCCTGCTGATGAAACAGTTGATTGTGATGGAATGCCTGTTTTTGGGACTCCGATTTTTGAGGATAACTGTGACGATGATTTGATGATTGAAACAATGGATGACAGTATGGTTGATGGTTGTACAACCGTTTTTACTAAAACATGGACAATTACGGACGATTGTGGAAACAGTGCAACGGCTTCGCAAAGTATCATAGCTACAGATAATGAAGCTCCTGTCATTACGCTAAATGCACCAAACGAAGATATAATGGATGGTGATACTTTAACGATGGAATGCGGAATGGTGAATTTATTTTTAATTGGTGATGCAACGGTTACCGATAATTGTGATGCTAACCCAACGGTCAATTTTTCTGACAGTTCAGAAGATGGAGATTGTCCAACCGATGGCTATCTTTCTATTTGGACATGTTCCTGGACGGCTACTGATGCCTGTGGCAATTCATCGACATTTACGGTTTACGCTACGATTGTCGATACAACTGACCCTTTTTTCACCTTCGTCCCGGATGACATGGAAATTGATTGTGCCGATACACCTGTTTTTGGATTGCCAAACTATGAGGATATCTGTGATAATGCGCTGTCTATCGAAGCAGAAGAAACTTCTTCTGTGGACGGCTGCACGACCACCTATACCAAAACATGGACTATCACCGACGACTGTGGAAATACAGCAACAGCTTCCCAAAATATCACGACAACCGACGACGAAGCTCCAGTTATTTCTTTAAATGCGCCGAATGATGGAATTATGAACGGCGATACTTTAATAGTTGAATGTGACAACTTAAATATTTTCTTCTCTAGTGATGCCTCTGCTACCGATAACTGCGATGCTGAACCCACCATAACGTTCTCTGATAGTATCGAAAACGGCGACTGTCTAGTAGACGGTTATTTACAGTTCTGGACTTGTACCTGGACAGCAAAAGACGACTGCGGCAATACCTCGACATTTACCGTTTATATGCGGGTAGTTGATACGACTCCGCCAGTTTTTACTTTTGTTCCAGAAAGTGAAATGATTGAGTGCCTGGATGCACCAGACTTTGGGATACCAACTTACGAAGACAATTGCGACGCAGAATTAGATTTAGAAATGGTGACAGATACCGTTACAAATGGTTGTACAATCACTTATACAATCACTTGGAAAATCACGGATGATTGTGGCAATATCGCAGTAGCAACTCAAACTGTTACAGCAATTGATAATACAGCGCCAACCTTGGCTTTAGGTAGTTTGATGGATGGCGATACGATAACCGCAGAGTGCGATGCAATTCCAGTTTTTGATGAAAGTTCAATTTCAGTAAGTGATAACTGCGACCCTTTCCCGGTAACGACTTTCGATATGGGCGTTGAATTTGGCGATTGCCCAACGGATGGTTATTTGAGAATTATGAGTAGAAGTTGGACAGGCGTTGACCAATGTGGCAACACTTCTTCCTTAACGATTTATATCAGAGTCATTGATACCACTGCGCCGACAATTGCGTTGACCGATAATTTTAGCGACGTAATGAATGGCGATACCCTGGTAGCAGAATGCGATGATGTCCCGGCGTTTTTTTCCAGTTCTGTAGATGTAACAGATAATTGTGATGATGATGTGACCGTAACATTTGTAGACGATATCACCAACGGCGATTGCGTTGATGATGGCTTTATTCGTTTTTATGAATGTACGTGGACGGCAGAAGATGATTGTGGTAATGCGGCAACTTTTACTATCTATATAAAAGTGGTGGACACAACTGACCCCATTTTTATTAATGTTCCTGATGATGAAACCATCCAATGTGATGAAACGCCTATTTTCGGTATTCCCACTTTTTCTGACAATTGTGATGCCGATTTGACCGAAACCATAACACAAGATACTTTTTATAGTGATTGCTCTACGGAATTCGTGCGGACTTGGACGATTACCGACGATTGTGGCAACTCCGCATCAGCATCTCAATTCATTTGGTCTATCGACAATACAGCACCGACTATTAGTTTGAATTCGCCTTACGCCAACGTGATGGATGGTGATACGTTGATTGCTGAATGTGACGCTTTGCCGTTCTTTGATGCAACTTCTGCCAACTTATCCGACAACTGCGATGCCGAGCCAACCATAACGTTTGCAGCAACGACTGCACCGGGTGATTGCCCAACCGATGGTCATCTATATGTGGCAGCATTGGTGTGGGAAGCAACGGATGCCTGCGGCAATATGAGTTCTTACACTATCTATATAAGAGTAGTAGATACCACTGCACCGACATTTGTTTCTGTACCAGATATTACTGTAGAATCCTGTGACGACCCACTCATTATTGATGGTTTAGCCGTAGCTACGGATAACTGTACTTCAATGGTAGGCGTGACCTTCGTCGTTGATACCATTATCACTTTTGAAGACATTAAATATCAAATCAATTGGACAGCAAAGGATGATTGTCAAAATTCCGCAGATACTCTTCAAGTCATTACAGTACCTTGTGATGCAGAATTTTTATTCACCAATATCACAGGCGAGCTAATGGGCAATACGGTAATGATTGAGTGGACAGGATTGAACGAATATCCATCAGGCATCTACATTTTAGAACGGTCAAAAGATGGTGTGGACTTTAATTTTGTCAATAGTCCAATTTCAGCAGAAGGCGTTATTCGAAATTTTGTGGACTATGCTGGTTGGGATGCACAGCCGTATGAAGGTCATAATTACTATCGAGTTCAATACGTGGATGAACGCGGTCGCTTAACGTATTCGGATGTAGTACGGATAGATTTACCAACCACAACGACCGTTAAAGTCTTCCCAAATCCATCGCATGACTATGTAATGGTTGAGTTAAATGATTTTGCGGAAACTGCCGTCACCGTACAATTACATACTCGCGATGGTATTGTTTTAGAAACTCATAATTTGGCTGATGGTCAAAGTAGTATTAGAATAGAAACTGGAGATTTGCATTCGGGCATGTACTTTATCACTGTTCAAGGTGAAAATACCCGAAAGCAAGCTAGAAGATTTATAAAAGCTGATTAAACACTTTTTTTGAGTCGAGCGGTAACTGTCAAGTTACTGCTCTTCTTTTATCCCCCACCCTGCTATTAGAATTAATTTTTTTAGGGCGAAGTGGCAGTCGAAAGACTGTCACTTTTTTTTATAGCAATTATTACTACGAGGCAGTTGATACCGTGTAACAAAAGTTTCTTTGCATTTAAAACAAGAGGAGTTTGAGGATGAA
>CAYUNA010000437.1:0-4514 GCA_964445895.1 uncultured Saprospiraceae bacterium
TAAGTGCCTATTTTAAACAAGCAATTTTTTAAGTTGTTTTTCAGCAAAAGGAATCTCACCCTCACCACGCTCAATCCACATAAAATTAGCCTCTTGACTTCCGCCATAACTTTCTACCCAACCAACAACACAAGCATTTATTTTTTTTGTATTCAAAAGGTCATTCACATAATTGTAAACAAATGCTGTATCCAATTCTTCAAACACAAAAAATGCGTGTTCCCCCTTGATTTTATGTCGAATACACATTTCACCAATCACAATATTTGGCAAAGTATAAACAAATAAAGACGGGCTTGGATGCGCTTCTTCTCCTAGCGTTGTCGCCCAATATTGCTCATCAGTTTCCAAACTTGAATTTAAATTTGCCAAAAACAATCCGGTTTTTTCATGGTCGAATTTAGCAAAATTTTCCACCTTTTTGAGCAAACATTCAAAGGTCAAAAAACCCAATTTGCTCATCTTATCCATTTTATAAAATTTAGCATATTTTAAATCCAAAAATTGATACAAGGATTTGGCAAATGCGCTAAAATCACTCGCTTCTTTATTTTCAAAATAGCAGTTGCCATCTAAAAAAACGGCGTTGTTTTTTAGTTGACAATGATGTAAAATGTTGTTTTGAAAATCGTTTTTCATTAAAATACGTATTTCTATTGGGGAAGTGAATTACGAAAAACTACCGCCGCGTTGCACCCACCAAATCCCGAAGACGTCTTCAATATCGTTGTCAAATTGGCTTTCCGCGTCTCCTCAATTACTCCAACAGGCATCGTCACTCCGTTTTCCTCAAAACCAGCAGAACGAATTAATTCATTATGAATCAATGACTTACAAGCCACAATGCCCTCCAAAATCCCCGCAGCACCTAACGTATGTCCAAAATATCCTTTAAAACTATTCATCGGCGCAGTCTGTAAATTCAGCGCATGAAACGCCTTTGCTTCCATTTCATCATTGTACAACGTTGCCGTGCCATGTGCCGAAATATAGTCAATTTTTGAAGTCAAAATATTGCCACCCAACGCGCCTTTTATTGCCAATTGTAGCCCTTCTCCTGTCCGCGATGGCCCAGAAATATGGTTGGCATCATTGCTAATTCCACCACCCAAAACGGCGATATTTTTACTATTTTTTTCACTATTTGACAAAATCATCGTGCCTACGCCTTCGCCCAAATTAATCCCTTTCCGATTGGCATCAAACGGTCGGCAAGGTTCAGGACTCAACGCCCGCAACGCCCGAAACCCCGTCAATGTAAAGTTAGTCACCAAATCGCCACCCGTCACCACTACATTATCATATTGTCCGGTCTTCAACATCCGACTGCCCATAATGATTGCCACCACGCCCGAAATACAGGCATTGGAAACCACAATCGGACGGTTCGGATTATTAAAATGTGCCGTCACGGCCTCCGCCATTTTTCCCAATCGCAAACGGTCTTTTGAAAAACCTTGTGCATCTTGCAATAAATCAATATTTCCCTTCGTCGTCGAGAAAATAAACAGCGTTTTTTTACTTTTCACATCAATCTCCGCTTCCTTCGCTGCCGCATTTATCGACACAGTAAACATCTTTTCCAAACGGGTCATCGGCTGCAAAATCTTTAATTTTTCAAACGCATTTTCTAACCGTTCCGCTTCCACCATTGCCGCACAAAAGGGTTCATTTAAAAATGCGGTGTCTTCGTGCATTTTTAAACCAGACTGACCAGCCAAGAGATTTTCCCAATTTTCGTTAGTGGAAATTCCGAGGGCGGTTATCATATTGTTACCTGCTATATGGATGTTTTGCTGTTTGATGTTAATTTATTTTGATGCTGATTTCCTATAAATCTAAAACGCACAAAACTAAGTGCCTCGTAGTAATTACTTGAATCATAGTTCGGGTTGGCATCCCGAGTTACCAATCCACCGCTTTTTCCATTCCTTAAAAAACGCAGGCATCGTCAATTCCAATTCCCCTTCCTTATTCGTAAAAATCTGCACGGTTTTCCCTTCTGCCACCAATTCCATCGTCGATTTTCTAAAAATTTTAAACTGAAAAATGATTTTTGCCGCAGCCGAATCGACATATTGCGTCTCCACAATTGCTTCGTCGCCATAAAAAAGTGGCTGCTTATAATCTACCTCTACCCGAATCAACGGCGTAGCAAATCCGTGGTCGTACATCTGCATATACCCCAAATCAAACTCCCGACCAAATGCCTCGCGCCCATCTTCAAAGTACTTCACATAATGCCCGTGCCACACGTAACGCAATGAATCAACTTCACTGAATCGCACCCGCAATTCCGTTCGATTTATCAGATGTGGAATTGGATTTCCTTTTGTTAATTGCCGTCTTCGTTTCACCGATTATTCTTGTATAAAAATTTTCAATTCACATTCTGCCACCAATTCATTTTCCACTCGAATTTCTGTTTTGACCGCTAAAATATTCATCACTTTTGCCAGTTCCCGAATCTCCGTTTTTAACGTACTTCCGACCGCAGGTTCTCGATGAATTTTTAAATTTTTAATCGCTCCAATGAAGCCTAATTTTACCGCTTCTCCATTTTCTACAAATGTAAAACCAGCTCGTGCAGCAGCAGTTTGTGCCATATTTTCGGTCAAACCGGGCGCAGTCAACACGCCATTTTCAACAAAAATATTATCCGCCCTAACCGTCAATTCTGTTTCCGATTTTACCTCATCTGACTGCAATAATTTATCAACCATCACCATTGGCGGTCGCTGCGGTATATATTTTAAAATATGTTCAAAATTTGCTGTCATCTTCGATTTTTAATTATCAAGCCAGAAGTCGTAGAAATTAAACCACTGTGTTGGATATTTCCAAACGATTTTTTCTAACGCCGTTTTATACGATTGCAAAACGACACCAGCATTCTCTGGTTTTTCGGGCCCTTCAAACGCATAAAATTGATAATGCCTTGACGTTTTTTTCAGACCATAAACAAATAGACACGGAATTTTAAATCGACTCACCAACTCAAACGGTCCCAACGGAAATCGCGCATCCTTGCCCATAAAATCCACAACTGCCGTCTTTTTTAGATTCCGTTCCACAAATCTATCTCCATGAATACAGATGATTTCCTTTCTTTTAATCGCTTTATGAATTTGAATCAAATGCGAAAAATCATCTTTTATCAAAATGGCGTTGAAATGCTTATTTTTCATCGTTTCATCCATCAATTGTTTGATATTTTCATATTCATTATCGTACATTACAATGTGGACAGGTACGCCGATTCTTTTCAACAATTGCCCTGCAATTTCCCAGTTTCCAACGTGGGCACTCAATAAAATTGCGCCTTGATTTCCATTCGCCAACGCCCGTATTTTATCTTCTCCATCAAACTCGAAAGTGAATTTTTTAGAAAAACCTGCCAAAATTGCCACTTTATCCAATAACGTTTGCCCTAATTTATAAAACTGCAAATACACATTGCGATGTGTTTTCCAAAAGCCTAATTTTAAAATATGCTGGTTGTAAAAACGGCTCGCTTTTACTTCTTTTCGGGCAAATAAAAAATAATAAAATGCCACAAAAATCAAGACAAAATATCCTGCCTTCATCCCCAAGTACTGCATTACCCAAATAAAAATCTGGTAACCTAACGGCGTTCCTTTTGACCGACCCTGCCAAGTATTTTCAGTCGTTTTGGACATTTTCTGATTTTAATTAAAATCTCTAAAGCTTCATTTTTGGCAACTAAATAACTAAATATAGTGTGAAAAAACTTTCTCTACGTTCTGCTCCCTTAACACCCCACCGCCCCGCGTCGCAGGCGAGTGAAGTGTTTGAAGTTCGAAAATCCAAAGACTAAAAACCATTTACGCAAGAAGGAGAAATATAAAATCACCCGACCTTATATTTCTCCTTCTCTGTGTTTTATGCCTACTTAAATTACGCAGTTTGCTCAACACGCGCTGCCACATAGTCATAAAAATCTTTGAATGTCGTTATGGTTTTAAAGTCTTCTGCTGCCACTTTGAAACCAAAAATCGACTCAATAATCACTACCATATCGACATAATCAAGACTATCCAAATCCAGTGTTTCCACCATATTGGCTTCCATTTCAATATCATCAGGTTCGACTTCAAATTCGTCAATCAAAAATTCATTGACCTTTTCTATGATTTCGTTGTATTCCATATTTTGTTATTGGTTGATTAGTTATTCTTTAATGCACACTAAAAACCAAAGAGCTAAAAACCGTCAAAAAGTAGATGCTATTTTTGCAAGACTACCCTATTAAATACAGTGTGTAAAAACTTTCTTTACGTTTTGCTCGGCGGCTAAAGCCGCCTCGCTTTTGGGGTTTTAGGAGCGAGATTGATTGAGTTTTCCGACGGAAAACTCAATAAATCTCGCTCCTAACTTACCCTCGAAAAATGGCTTTAGCCATTTTTCGAAAATACAAAATGACTTTTCACACAGTGTATTAAAAGACACAAAATTAATATTTTATCGTACAAAAATTCATTCTTTATACTTCT
>CAYUNA010000438.1:0-4511 GCA_964445895.1 uncultured Saprospiraceae bacterium
TTGGATTTTCCTGCTCCGCAGCTGATAATATTTTTTATGAGAAAACCCTTATACTCCCTATTTTAAAAGAAAACTGAGAAAAAAAATACACTGTTCAATTGGCGGACTTATTATTTCATCGTTACTTAGTTAATCCATTTCACGTTCCTTATTTGCTTATTCCTAAACAATTCATAAATTCTTTACATTTATTTTTAGGTGAATGACTGAAATAAGCCTACTTTTGCGAACAACCTAATGTCTGTTAAAAAGGAAAATTTCTTTTTGTTTTTGAAAAGAGATTTTGTTACTGTCGTACTCACCACAATACCCGTTATCTTCTCTTTTCATTAAAGAACAAAACACTTAGTACCCAAATTTATTTTTATCAACTCCAAGGAATCAATGATTTAAAAAAAGAAAAACTTTGCAATGAAACAGCACTACTGCCAGATTCTATTTGTTTTCCTATTTCTTTCATTGATGGGACACCAATCAATTGCCCAATGTCCTGACTTTACCACTGAGACGCTGAGTGGTGTAGATTGTGTCAATGGCTCGACCGCCTGTGATGTCTGTGCGGGGGATGTTATTACATTGGAGGTAGAAGGGAATAATTTGCCTGATGGAGCCACAGTCGATTGGTATTATTCCAATACACCAAGTTTTAATCCATATAATGGACAAGGGACATTTATGGGAAGTACGGATATTTCGTCAACATCTACCGCCCCACCATGTTCGACCTGCCCGGAGTTTTTGGGTATTATGATTGATGCTTGTGGTGGTGAAGATAATGAATTTATGATAGTGTGGTCTGGAAGTGGTTTTGATGTGAATGCCTTTACCGTAGATTTTGATACCAATAACAACTTTGGAGTACCTGAAAATGATGATATAAATTTAGGTGGCGCTTGTTCGTGGGCAACACCTGATGCTTCCTTAATTTCCGGTACAGGCTGTGGCAATGTTGTAGCAGCGGGGCCTGGCACTTCTATTCCGCCGAATGCTCCTGTGATTATTTTTCCTAGCTCTGGCGCTAATGCTGTTTTTGATTTTTCTACATTATGCTTAACGGGCGTTACCATTTATGTCATGCAAAGCAGTTGTAACAGGGACGCGGGGGCATTTACAAATGGGTCAAATAATGCTAATAATTTTAGAACTACATCCATTGGTTTGAATAATTGTCCTTGTACAGATGAAATCACTTATGACAGAATGCAAATCAATCCTCCATCAGATGGTGATTTTGTGGTAGATATACCACCATTTGGTTTGCAATATGGTAATTTTGGATGTAGTTTTCCTACAACCGTAATTTTTCCACCTGACGTTGGTGGCAATACAAGTACCGTTGATCCGTTTGATTTTACAATTCCAAATGATATGTGTAATGGGGGCCCTTACTACGCCGTCGGAATTATAAATCCTGCACCGAACCCTCCTTGTTCACAAGAATTAACACAGTCTTTAGAGTTTGATGTGATTTGTCCGATAGCGAACCCGATAATGACGGAGGTTTGTTTAAATCCAAATGGACAAACATTTATTGACTTAACGCAATTTGAAAGCGCGATAGAAGGTGGCACGGGCTTACAGGTTAATTGGTTCAATGATGCCGCTGGTTTTGACCCTGTTTCTCCACCATTAAGTAATGCGGAGGTTGACCCGAACGACCCAAATTTTTATGTGACGATTGGCTCAGGAACTTGTGTTTCTGACTTAGAAGTTTTTACCGTTAACCTTGCAGCGGGGCCGGATTTATCTAACTTTTCCTTTGCTTTAGATCCAACTGAGAGTTGTGGGCCAAGCAATGTTTCCGTTATATTTTCTTTTCCTGGTGGAGGACTTTACGATGTAGAATTAGATGTGAATGGAACGATTTGGGAGAACTCAGTTGTTAGCGGTGCGCCGTATTTGTTAGGTAATTTTAATCAGAGTTTTGATGTAACCTTGTTTACGGTAACTTCAGGCAATTGCCCAACTGTTTTTTCTCCTGCGCCTGTCGAATCTTTTACCATAGAAACGCCGCCGGATGCAGCGCCCTCATCTTTAGAAATGTGTGGAGATACCAATGGAGAGGCAACTTTTGATTTGACAACTATCGTAAGTGTTGTTAATCAAAACTCTGGTGAGCAGGTTAATTGGTTTGAAGATATGGGGACTACCCCGATTAATTCTCCTGATATTTTTACTACAAATAACTCAACTACCGTTTTTGCGAATGTCGGAACAGAACCCTGTGTTTCCGATTTTGTGAGCATCGTTTTGACGGTAAATGACACTCCGGAAGCCCTGCCCGAAACGTTGGATGCCTGTGATGATGGTAATGGTTTTGCAACTTTTGATTTGACACTTTTAGACAATGATGTAAATAATAACGCTGGAAATACAGTTACCTGGTACGAAACCCAAAATCTGAATGACGAAATCAATATGCCAGACAGCTACAATTCAAATGGCGGTTCTGTCTATGCGATTGTTTCTGATGGGGATTGTGAATCAGATTTTGTTGAAATAACATTGACTGTAACTGCTGGGGGTACGCCTGATTTGGGGACAGTGACGCTTTGTGAGACCGATACACCTTATGACTTGACACAACTTGAAGATGCTAATTTTCCAATTGGCGTTTGGTCAGGCGATGGCGTCAGTGGCGACCTTTTTGACCCAAGTGGACAGACTCCAGATGTTAATTTGACCTTTACACCTACGGGCGATTGTGCGCAAGATGGCATGACCAATATTATCGTCAATGCTGCTCAAACACCTGTCCTGGGAACGGTTACGGTTTGTGATGCGGATGGAACTTATGATTTGTCAAATTTAGTCGATGCTGCCTTTCCTACAGGAACCTGGTCGGGCGATGGCGTACAAAGTGATGGCGTTACTTTTGACCCTACTGCCCAGGGAAGTTTAGCAAACGTTACCTTTCAATCTGATGCGGATTGTACGAATTCAGCGACTACGACAATTACGATTGAAAATGCGACACCTATTATATTGACAATGGGTGAAACTTGTGAAAATGATGGTTTATTTGATTTAAACACTTTGTTGCCTGCTGGCTCAACAACAGGTACCTGGACGGGTACAGGTGTAGCAGCAGATGGCTTCAATTTTAATCCGCTCGGCTTATTGGGGTCAAATACAGTCACCTTCACTCCTAATGAAGGATGCGTAGAAGGTAGCATGACTACCGTATTTGTTGGCGAAGCGGCGATGACTGATATTATGGAAGTTTACTGTACCGGCTCGGGTGGTGAAGTTGTGGTTGGAACGGACGTTTATAATGAAATGATGCCTACTGGAACGACTATTTTGACGACAGAATTTGGCTGTGATTCTACGATTAATGTTGTTTTGATTTTTGAAAATCCAATGGACGGAACTTACCAAAATACCTTGTGTCCTGGTGGTTCAGAAATTATCGGCGGTATTGAATTTAATGAAATGATGCCAACTGGGCCTGCTGTTTTACAAACGCCCAACGGTTGTGATTCTACAGTCATGGTAACGCTGACTTTTGAAAACGAAGTCACTGAAAATATCAATGAAACATTTTGTGCCGGCTCGGGTGCAGAAGTTATTGTCGGAATGGATGTTTACAATGAGCTGATGCCGATGGGAACAACGATGTTGACAACACCTTCCGGTTGTGATTCGACTGTAAACGTTGTTTTGATTTTTGAAAATCCAATGGATGGAACTTACGAAAATACCTTATGTCCAGGGCAATCAGAAATTATTGGTGGTATTGAATTTAATGAAATGATGCCAACTGGGCCTGCTGTTTTACAAACGCCCAACGGCTGTGATTCTACCGTCATGGTGACGCTGACTTTTTTGGATGAAATAACGGTCGATATCAATGAAATGTATTGTGCTGGCTCAGGTGCAGAGGTCGTAGTTGGGATGGATGTTTACAATGAATTAATGCCAATGGGAACGACCATGTTGCAAACGTCAGGCGGTTGTGATTCGATTGTAAATGTTGTTTTAATCTTTGAAAACCCAATGGACGGGACTTATCAAAACACCTTGTGTGCTGGTCAATCTGAGGTTATCGGTGGTATTGAATTTAATGAAATGATGCCAAGTGGCCCGGCTATTTTACAGACACCAAATGGTTGCGATTCGACGGTGATGGTAACGTTAACTTTTGAAGGTGAAATTACCGAAAACATCAATGAGACGTTTTGTGCTGGTTCTGGCGCAGAAGTCACGGTCGGCATGGATGTTTACAATGAAATGATGCCGATGGGAACGACGACCCTACAAACCCCAAGTGGCTGTGATTCTACAATTAATGTTATGTTGATTTTTGAAAATCCAATGGATGGTACGTACGAAAACACCTTATGTCCAGGGAGTTCAGAAATTATCGGTGGCATCGAATTTAATGAAATGATGCCAAGTGGTCCAGCCATTTTACAAACGCCCAACGGTTGTGATTCGACGGTCATGGTGACGTTGACTTTTGAAAATGAAGTCACTGAAAATATCAATGAAACGTTTTGTGCCGGCTC
>CAYUNA010000439.1:0-4510 GCA_964445895.1 uncultured Saprospiraceae bacterium
AATCCATGTCGCAGTTATCGGTTGCCGTTGCCATTCCCAAAGCTGCAGGTGACATATCCATATCGCATTGGATGGTCGCGTCTGCTGGGCAGGTGATGACTGGTATACTAGTATCTGTTACGATGATAATTTGTACACAAGACGAAAGGTTTCCACAATTATCTGTCGTAAGCCAAGTGCGCTCAATCTGACTGGTACAATCATCAATAATTTCACTTACATCTGTATTGGTAAAGTTGAAATCTGTTGCACAATTATCTGTTGCTGTTGGTTCGCCCGTGATAGTGACATTAGGGTTAACATCGCATTCAACAGTCATGTCTGCTGGGCAAACAATATTTGGTGCTGTAAAGTCAGTAATGGTGATGGTTTGTGTACAGAAAACTTCATTACCACAAGCATCGGTTGTTGACCAATTTCTTTTGATTTCAGTCGTACAGACATCCAGTACGGTTTCTACATCCGCAAACGTAATCGACAATCCTGAGTCACAATTATCAGTTGCCGTTGCCATACCCGTATTGACAGGGTCAGTCGAGTCAGTACATTCAATCGTCATGTCTGCTGGGCAAGTAATGACGGGCATTGTAGTATCTGTAATTGTAATAATTTGGACGCAAGTAACGACATTACCACAAGCATCCATGGTTGACCAGGTACGCTCAATTTGACTAATGCAATTGTCGATAGTTGTATTGACATCTACGAAAGTAAACGTTAAGTCATTGATCGTTGCACAATTATCACTTGCTGTTGGCTCGCCTGTTACGCTTGGTTCAGTGCTGGTATTGCATTCTATAGTCAGGTCATTTGGACAATTAATAAGAGGAGTAGTCGTGTCTAAAATTTTAATAGATTGAACACAACTTACACTATTTCCGCAATTATCCGTTGCTGTAAAGGTACGGTCGATAATAGTTTCACAATCATTAACTTGCGTAGTGACATCAACAAAGGTAATAGTCACATCGTTATCGCAATTGTCAGTCGCTGTAGCCATACCTGTTGTCACGGGGTCATTCGAACCATCGCATTCGACAATCACGTCTTCAGGACAAGTAATCACAGGTGCTTGCGAATCATTGATTGTGATAAGTTGAATACAAGTAGTTACGGCACCGCAATCATTTGTTGCCGTCCAGGTTCGGGTAATAACAATGGTACAATCATCTACCATATTAGTCGCATCCGAAAATGTAATATCAACGCCGTCATCACAGCTATCCATACCCGTTGCCATGCCTGTATTGGTTGGGCTGGTAGAGGCATCGCATTCAATTGTTGTATTTGCCGGGCAGATAATTTCCGGAGGTGAAGTATCGGTTACGGTTACCACTTGCGTACAAGAAGCGGTATTCCCACAATTATCAGTAGCGGTGAAAACCCAGTTGAAAAGTGTTTCACAATCCGTAGTAGATGATGGAACTTCTTCAACTGTAATTGCAACATCTGTATCGCAATTGTCCATTGCTGTAGCGATACCTCCAGTCGTACTTGGGTCGATAGTCGTATCGCATTCGACTGTAATATTGGCAGGACAAGTAATTTCAGGGTCAGTCGTATCGGTTAGGGTAATAATTTGTGTACAAATTGCTGCATTTCCACAATTATCTGTACCTGTCCAAGTCCGTGTAATTGTTGATTCACAAAAATCATCAACTATCACATCGGTATAAGTAATGCCTACTGCGGTATCGCAACCATCCGTTGCTGTTGCCGTGCCTGTATTGCCTGGTTCTATCGAATCGGTACATTCAATCGTTACGTTTGCAGGGCAAGTGATAACTGGATTATCAGTATCCGTGATTTTTAATAATTGCATACAGCTGCTTGTATTACTGCAATTATCCGTTGCCGTCCAGGTTCTTTCAATAATGGTCTCACAATCATTGATGATGAAGGTAGCATCTGAAAAAGTATAGTCCAATTCCGGGTCACAATTGTCTGTTCCTGTTGGCGTTCCTGTTGCGGCAGGGGCAGTCGAGTCTCCACATTCCAAATTTACATCTTCAGGACAAACAATCGTTGGTGCCGTCAAATCCCTGAGAATAATGGTTTGAAAACAAGAGTCTAAATTGCCACAAGCATCCGCTGCAATCCAGGTTCGAATCAAAGTTGTTTCGCAAGGGTCAACATTAGCAATATTGTCTTCAAAAGTAATATTATCAACGCTACTACATCCATCCGTTGCCGTCGCCATGCCCGTCAAAGCAGTATCCGGGTCGGCGTCGCAATCAATAATTTTATCTTCAGGACAAATAATTTCAGGAGGTGAATTATCCGTTTGAGTAATGGTTTGCACACAAGTTTTTATATTACCACACTCATCTGTTACCGTCCAGGTTCTTTCAATAATAGTTGCACAACCATCAACAGTTGGCGCACTATCGACATATTCCGCATCAATATCTTCTACTTCCGAACAGTCATCGCCAACCCAAGGTGTTCCAGTTATGGATGGGTCAATCGAGTCCATGCATTCTACGGTCACATCATCGGGGCAACTCACGACTGGCGCAGTATTGTCTACAAATTTGATATAAACTTTAAACGTGTCCCTGTTTTCACAATTATCAGAAGCTACCCAATAGCACAACATGAATTTTGTAAAACCATCATCAGGGCAGTTACCATTTACAATATTGTCATACAAAGACAAATTCGGATTAGGGTCGCAATTATCAGTTGCTGTAACGTCCTGATTGCCAACAAAAAATCCATCTTCGCAATCAACCGTAATTGTGTCACAGTTGTCAATAAAAGAAAGTATCGGATGATTGATGACAAATTGTGGTGGTTCATTATCTAAATACGTCACGGTTTGTTGTACGGTAGCCAAGTTACCACAACTACTCTCTGCTATCCAAACTCGCGTAAACTCCTGACAACCCGGACTTGGATTGTCCTCTGTATCAATGAAAGTGTAAGTGACTGTCCCCGCACAGCAGTTGTCGAAAGCGACGGGTTGGTCAAAACTAATCGTTGAACCACAAGCCGCTGTTTTATCAGGTGGATTGAAGGAGAATTGAATACAACTTGGTGACGAACTCCCGTCACATCCATCTGGAATTCCATTGCCATTCATATCAATATTGTCATCAAAACCAGGGCAGACATCGACATCATCACAAACGCCGTCTTCGTCCGCATCTGAGCCAGGACAATAAAATTCTTCGAGCAAATTAGTGTGCGTGGTTGTTGGGTTAAAACCAAAAAGATGGCAACAACAACAGGTTAAAATAATGGGAAGAATGGTGTAAACCTTTTTCATGTGTGCAAATTTTAGAAATTTCTCTTTTGTAAGAATTCGTATAAAATACTCAATATAATCAACTATTTGAGTTGATTATATTGACTGCTTTTGTTTGGGAATTAGATAATTAGGAACGCGAACTAAATAGCCTTCGATTCTTGAAGGCATCTTTTGCTCTCATTTTGCACTTTGAAAATCCTCATTATATCAACATAAATCGGACTTTCAAAGCACAAAATGAAACCAAAATCTGCTGGTTCAAGAACCGAAGGTTATTTAATTCGCGTTCCTTACCTATCAATTAAACAACAATCACTCTCAAGAGAATTGAGAGTATTATGGAAATAAGGACATTTTTTTACAATGAAATATTGCAGAATTGAGACCGAAAATAATGGAGTGAAAATTTGAATTGGTAAAAAACAAGGATACTGAAAAGTCTATTGCATCGGCCAAATAATGACGAGGCAAGGAGGGAATTGCGTCAGTTAGGTTATGTTTCTTACGAATCGGGAAATTAATTCTCCGACCCCACTTTTTCAATGGTTAAGACTCAAATTATGTGATGTGTCCAAGTTAAACTCGGCACATTTTCTGATTAAACGGTGTGTAAATTATGCCCTAATTTCTTCCTAGTAAACTCGATTTTGAAATTAAGGCCAGCATAACTTTTATTAAACTTTTGATTGTTAATTTATGCTGAGAGCAGAAATATTGAATCAAAAGTATAAAAAAAATAAATACTAAACAAATTTATATGTGCAATACTCGCACCAATTTTTTAATATTAAGAGTAGTTAATATTTCAAATGATAAAAAAAAATAAAACGGCGTTTCAATCTTGTCACAGTTTTTGCATAGAGAGACTATATACGAACAAAAACGAATTGTACATTGCTCACCAGTATTGAAAAGAAAATTGTCATTAAATTTTTAAGGAGCTGTCTTATTTATTAGTAATTTACTTGATATCAGCTACTTATAAGATTTTGTTTTGATAAGATATTTAAAAAAAGAAAAGATTACATCGGTCATTATTCATTATTCCATAATGTTCAAATGAGTGATTTCTACACTGTTTTACGACAATTTTTTAGAGAGAATTTTCAAAAAGCTTATTTCTGTTATTGGTTTTAAAAAAAAAAGTTGAACACTACAATATTCGCTGTTTTTACTTCAAGTTATTGAGGTCAAATACGGCTATTTGCAGTTGCAAAGAAGTACTCGGACATATTTATTCGTGGAATTTTAGAACTA
>CAYUNA010000440.1:0-4474 GCA_964445895.1 uncultured Saprospiraceae bacterium
TTGAAGGACCCAATCGCTACTTTTCTCAGCAATTAAGTCATTCGAATAAGCATATTTTTTTATATTAAATATACAGACTATGAACAAGTTTATCCTTGTCCTTCTATTGGGCATGATTTGTCCTGCCCTTTACCCAAATTCTACTTATTTTATTGATGATGAAACGTCTCGTTTGCAGCAAAAACTGACTTCAAAGCAAGTTTTATTACTATATAAGATTACTCCCAAAAACGACTTTTTGGAAATGACGCTACTTCGGAAAACTCAACAGGAATCATATAATATTCCACTTCCAACCGATTTTTCCAACACCATTTTAGATTTTTATAAACAACTACAAGATTTTTCGTTGGTGCAAAAAAGTAAGCGGGCGCAGTTTATTCATACGAGTCATCAGTTGTATCAAATGCTAATCCAGCCATTTGAAAAACACCTCCAAAATCAGGAACAAATCGTTGTGATTGGACAGGGCGTTTTACAATATTTACCATTTGAAATTTTGCTTCCTAATGATGAAAATCGTCCTTTCGAGACCTTGGATTTTTTAGTAAAAAAGTACTCCATTTCGTATTTTTTTCAACCTGAAAACTTTCTAAATACAACGACTGCACTTCCTCCTATTGCAAAAAAAGATTTGCTCGGTTTCGCACCTGTTTTTAAGAATACAAATGATAAAAATAGCTCATCTTCCTCTCGAAACATCACTAATTTAAATCCAATTCCGTCTACTTTTTTTGACAATATTCCACCACTCCCCTACTCCGAACAAGAGATTAAAAACATCCCTAAAATATTGTCTATCCCCACCCATTTATTGTTAAATCAAGCAGCGCAAAAGGAAACATTACAACAAAAATTGCAACAGAATTTTCGTTTTGTTCATGTTGCTACTCATAGTTTTGCGGATTTTAATGATAAAAATAACGCGGGCATTCTCTGTTCCGGTGGTCCAGATGAATGCGACCCTGAGTATGAAATCTTGTATACAAAAGACATAGAAAAACTTAACATCAACTCCGATTTGGTCGTATTAAGTAGTTGTCAAAGTGGCGTCGGACAACTGGATTCAGAGGGTGTTCATGGCATTCATCGTAGTTTCTACAAAGCAGGCGCGAAAAATGTAGTTTTTTCGCTGTGGAAAGTCAATGACCGTATTTCTCAACGTTTTATGACTGTTTTTTATACCGAAATAGCGAAAGGAAAACCTTATTCCGTAGCTTTACGAACGGCTAAACTGGATTTAATCAATGACTCCAATACTTCGTCTCCAAATGTCTGGGCGGCGTTTTTAATGATTGGAAAATAGCGGGAGACGGTAAACCCCGAGGTATTCGAGAGGGTGTTTAAAAATTACCGAATTAATTACTACGAGGCATTTAAATCAAGCTAATTATAATAAGTACGCAGATAATTATTCCGGCTATAGTCGATTTTTAAAATAACAAGAGCCAAAAAAATTCTATCTGATTTTTTATCAAAGCAATTTGTGTGCATACCGTAGCTCTCTTAAACGTTGTCAACCGCTTGACGAATTTTGTATTTTTTTATTTTTAATTGGTAAAATTTTAAATAAATAGCATGGGACAATTACTTTTGCAATCTATTTCTTACCAAGTTAACATATTGCCAATCCAAATTTTAAAAGATTTTATAAACAAAAAATTTAATCAGCTAATTAATTCATTACCTCAATTGACTGGCATATATCAAATTTTATAAAAAATGAGACTTAGACAATTACTTTTCACTGCTTCATTACTTTGTTTATCCACCCTTGCAATTGGACAAGATGAAGTCAGCTATCTATCGGGTAGCTTAGAAGCTCGGGGCAACTTTTTTCAACGAGATTCAGCAGTCGGCACACCCAATACGCCTGGATATGACCGCCAATTATTTGGAGCAGAATCTTGGTTAACCCTACAATACAATCGTTGGGGATTTGACATTGGTGTCCGATTTGACTTATTTAACAATTCCAATTTGCCGCAGCCCTTACAGTCTTACAATGCGCAAGGTTTTGGTCGTTGGTATGCGAAGAAGAAACTGAAAAAATTAGGCATTTACGCTGGATATATTTACGACCAAATCGGAAGTGGTATTATTTTTCGGGCTTATGAAGCACGAACGTTAACCATTGATAATGCACTCTACGGATTGCAATTAAGTTATGATTTCAATGAAGATTGGAAAGCGAGAATTTTTACAGGCCGACAAAAGCAACAGTTAGACGACCCATTTGAATCAGTAGTGAAAGGTGGCGCGATTGACGGATTTTTCACATTAGGTGATAGCACTGTGGCTTCTTTTTCTCCAGGTTTTGGAGTCGTCAATCGGACTTTTGATGACAATACCATGAATGCGATTGTGGATAATATTTCCAATCGAAATAATGCAGAAGCTCGACTTTTTGTCCCAGATTATAATACTTATGCTTTTTCTTTATACAATACCTTATCTGTTGGAAAATTGACTTGGTATGCAGAAGGAGCTTATAAAACAAACGATGTACTGACGCGACCAGATGAAAATTTGCAGGCAGAATTATATCAAGCGGACGGAGTAGTTCTCTATTCGAGTTTTGGTTATGCAGCCAGAGGACTGGGCATAACTGTAGAAGGAAAACGCACCGAAAATTTTGAATATAGAAGTAGCCCTTTTTTCGAGCCAACCTTACCCAACGTTGGAGTCATTAACTTTTTGCCGCCGATGACTCGCATCAATTCTTATCGGTTGACGGCTCGATACAATGCAGCAACTCAATTTTTGGGCGAGCAGGCATTCCAAGTCGATGTGCGGTATTCACCGAAGCGAAAAATCAGCTACAATATTAATTTTTCCAATATCACCGATTTGGACAATGAATTGCTATATCGAGAAGTATTTACTGAATTTTATCTGAAGAAGAAAAAATGGAAATTGACAACTGGAGTTCAATTCCAGCAATATAACCAAGAGATATATGAAGTAAAGCCCGGTGTTCCGTTATTGGAAGCCGTCACGCCATATGTGGACTTTTTGTATCGAATCAATAAGAAAAAATCCATTCGTTTTGAAGCACAATACATGAATGTAGGCCAAGACGATAATGGTGAATTGCACGATTATGGTAACTGGGCATTTGGTTTGGTGGAGTTCGGACTGGCTCCGCATTGGACATTTACTGTTTCAGATATGTACAATATTAAACCGGGGAAAAATACTCCACGAGACGAAAATGGCAATCAGGAAGACGTTCATTTTCCTCGCTTTGACATATTTTATACCAATAAAGCCAACCGTTATTCGTTAAGTTATGTAAAACAAGTAGAAGGTATTGTTTGTACCGGCGGTATTTGTCGTTTAGAACCAGCATTTAGTGGTGTTCGATTGACGGTAAATTCTACATTTTAATTAAAAAAAAATCCTATAGATATGAAAAAGTGTACTTATATTATTTTACTCATTGGAATTTTATTTAGTGCTTGTTCAGAAGTTCCACCGCGAGTCAATCCTCAAGGAGTCGAACTCTGTGATTTGGTTGTTGATGTCGAAAATCAGCAGCGGAATGTTTTGATTGAAGAATTTACGGGTGTGCGGTGCGTCAACTGTCCTCCAGGTGCAGAAACCATCGAAAATATCATTGATGAACATGGGGAACGAGTCGTGGCTGTAGCGATTCATGCAGGAGAATTTGCGCCGCCATACCCTGAGAGCAAGTACGATTTTAGAACAGCCGACGGTGAAGCCATCAACTCTTTTTTAGGCGTACAATTCAATCCTGCGTCTGCCTTCAATCGGACACCACAACAAGGCACAAATGTACCAACAGGAAGTATCGACAGTTGGCCAGGCTTTGTCAATTCTGAATTAGAGAAGCCTTTGCGAGCAAAAATTAGTTTGGCAAGTGTGTATACACCAATTGGTGGAGATAGTGCGACGGTTGAAATTTGTGCAACCGTGTATCCATTAGATGATTTTGATAATGAAAACATCAAACTGACTGTTGTACTGACGGAAAGTGATTTGGTAGATTACCAATTGACCCCTGATAATGGGAAAATTGCTGATTACGTCCACAAGCATGCTTTGCGCAAAGTGATTACGTCTTTTGATGGCATCTCTCTGGATAACGATTTATTAAATGCGGCAGATAAAATCTCCAGAGGGTTCAATTTCTCCTTTTCTACTAATGATTGGATTCCTGAAAACTGCGAATTGGTTGCTTTTATTAGTAAAAATAATGCAGATGACAAGGAGGTTTTACAAGTAGTAAAAGAGTATTTGGTTGAGTAAGGATACAAGTAAAAAATACAAAACATGAGTCATCCCGAATTTTTAATTCAATGAAATGCGGTGCAAAATCACCCCCATTTCAATCTATTTTTTCCGTGAACATTTTCAGCTCAAAATACTCAACGAACAAATTAAACTAAAAGCATCTTTAAATTTTACTCTCCTGATAACCAATATTTTATGAACCTGACTTCAAATTAGC
>CAYUNA010000441.1:0-4470 GCA_964445895.1 uncultured Saprospiraceae bacterium
AGAAGGAAAAAGAACAAGCATAATGGTTCAAGTTATTGAATTCATTTCACTAATCTATTCGTTGAGCGTTTTGAACCGAAAATATTCACGGAAGAAAATAAATTAGACTTTGAACTTCAAAAACATCCATTTCCATGGAAAAAGATTTAAAACTCGCCGTCCTCATTGATGGTGACAACATTCCAGCTCGCTACATCAAGGAAATGATGGAAGAGATGTCGAAATATGGCAACCCAACCATCAAGCGAATTTATGGCGATTGGACAAAGCCACATTTGTCGAAATGGAAAAAAGTCTTGCTCGAAAACGCCATCACACCTATACAACAATACAGCTATACGGTCGGAAAAAATGCAACTGATTCGGCAATGATTATTGATGCAATGGATATTTTGTATTCTGATAAGGTGAATGGATTTTGTCTGGTGTCAAGCGATAGTGATTTTACCCGCTTGGCAACCCGACTACGAGAGGCAGGTATGACGGTTTTTGGTTTGGGAGAAAAGAAAACACCCAATCCATTTATCGTGGCTTGTGACCGGTTTATTTATATTGAAATTTTGAAAAAACAAAAAGCAGCTGCCAAAAAAGCGGATGCTAAAGAAGAGGACGAGGACAATCAACTGGAAAAAGTAACGCCAAAAGTAATCGAATTAATCCAAGCGACTATTGAAGATTTGGCAGATGATGACGGCTGGGCATTCTTGGGTGAAGTTGGAAGTCTGTTGCAAAAAAAGCAACCAAATTTTGACTCACGGAATTATGGCTTTCAGAAATTAACCCCAATGATTAATGCCATCGGACAGTTTGAAATTGAGCAACGTGATACACAGCGAGGGCGATTTAAATTGATTTATGTAAGAAATGCCAAGCAAGAAAAGCCTGCCATTCCACAACGAAAATCTAAAGGAAAAAAGAAAGCAACCAAAGCTAAAAAAGAACAAGATACTCCTGAAAAAGTGGTAGAAAAACCGGCGCGAAGAGACCAACCAATGCGAGAACAACCACAACGGAAAGCATCGCAAACTAAAGAAGAAAAGACAACTAAAGACAATAAAGCTTATATCAAATTTGAGCGGGAAGAATTGATTTTGCTGCAAGACCACACCGACCAAATGACCAAAATGTATGGCTTGGATGCCCGCATTTCCAGTTTGACCGGTAAGCGAAAAGTTGGTTTTTTGAAGCGGGAACTGGAGAGTTTAGATGGGATTTTGATGCGCTTGAAAGGATTTGAAAGATACGAAAAAAGTCAAAAATTGATTGAGCAACTGTTGCGAAAAATCAGAGGCGGAATTAAGTATATTGAAGGGCAAAATTAGAGATTAGGAACTATCTGAATTTAATGAAAAAAATAATCCTCATTGGCGGCGGTTCTGCAAATTTAATCGCAGCGGATTTGTTAAGTAAATCAGCGGAGGTGCATATTTTTGAAAAAGGCAAAACGTTAGGTCGTAAATTTTTAGTGGCAGGAAATGGTGGCTTTAATTTGACCAACTCCGCAACGGGTGATGACCTGTTGAAACACTACTCTCCTACCGATTTTTTTCAGCCCATTTTAAAAAAATTTGACAGCGAGGCTACTCGAAAATGGTTAGCAGATATGGGAATTTCAACCTTTGTGGGTTCGAGTGGTCGCGTATTTCCAAAAGCAGGTATCAAGCCAATTCAAGTTTTACAAGCCATCAAAAAACGGCTTATCGCTCGCGGTGTTGAGTTTCATTTTCATCATGAATTTATTGGCTTTGATGATGCTTTTCAACCTGTTGTGAAATTTCAAAATCAAGCAATTACGTTGGAAGCTGACCACTTCATTTTTGCCCTCGGCGGGGCATCGTGGTCGGTCACGGGGTCGGACGGAAATTGGTTGTCTGCCTTTGAAAAAATCGGTGTAAAAACGATACCTTTTCAATCCAGTAATTGTGGGATAAATGTAGATTGGAATGCTAATTTTATTTTGCAACATGAAGGAATGCCCCTGAAAAACATTCAAATTTCAACTGGTAACTTTTCTAAGAAAGGCGAAGCTATTATTACAAAATACGGTTTAGAAGGCAATGTAATTTATCCTTCAATTCCGACAATTCGCCAATTTTTAAAGGATAAAAAAACGCCCATTTTATACCTTGATTTAAAACCCAATAATACGATAGAATCGCTTTTAAATAAAATTAAAAACCGAAAAATACTACCCAAAAACTATGGCTACATTTTTAATTTAAATAAGACAGAACTCGCTCTAATCAAAGCATTTTCTAATAAAGAAACCTATCTCTCCCCTGAATTATTTACTCCATTTTTGAAAAAAATTCCAATTCCTGTACAAAGTCTGCGCCCTTTGGAAGAAGCCATATCAACAGTTGGAGGCATTGATTTACAGGAAGTTACTTCCAATCTAACGTTAAAGAAGCATCCGCATATTTCTATCATTGGAGAAATGCTCGATTGGGATGCACCAACAGGTGGTTTTCTATTACAAGGCTGTTTTTCTACAGCATGGGAAGCCGCGAGGAATTTGCAATGAGCAATGAGCAGTTATAAAAAAAACAGGTTCTTGAATCGCTAAGACTCAAGAACCTGCCGTTTAAATTATTTTATTCAAAAAGAACAATCTAATTTATTTTCCATCTGCCGCTGTATCATCCTCATCTTCTTCTGACTCAATTTCTGATTCATCAATTTCAAACGATGATTCAAGGTGGCAAGATTCTACTTTATGGAATGCCAATAACGCAACTTGTCGTTCTGCTTTTTCCATCATTCTTTTCGCTGATTTATCCAAAATTTTAGACTCCAAATTATTTTTACAAACTGTAATCACCGCCTCATAACGGTCAAGGTAAAAAAGTAGATTAGTTAAGTTGTTGAACGCAGCTTTTTTCATCTTTTTTCCCTTCTTGTCTTTATCATCAATTCCGTCAACTTTAGCTGAGAAGTACTTGATAATTGGGTCAAACTTTGACTGATTTGCATCAATAGATTTGTTGTATTTGAATACTTTAAACAACATTCCAGTCGCAGTAACAGCGTCGTTCCATTTTTTATAATCCGGATGCTTTTCCGATTTCATCGACTTCATCCACACTTTGTAATTAACTGGGCTGTAACCGTATCGGTAATTCAACGTTGAAATCGCTTTATTGTAAGCCTGACCAGGATAGCTGCTTCTGAAGTCATACAACTTAGGTTTTTGCGTCTCTCGGTATTCCTTATATGCAGCCGATGAAGACCGGTATGCTTTGGTTTTAACAGTCGTCTCGATATCAAGATCTACTCGCTCAATCAAAGGCAACTGTGCGCCATCTAATCCAGTGTCTTCGCTGATGTCACTTTCTTCTGCTTCTTCAACATCGTCAGCAGACAAGAAAGAGTTTTCCTCTAATGCTTTTTTCTGAGCAGCAGCTTCCGCTTCTTTTTTCTCCTCGTATTTAGATTTTTTCGCATTTTTCTTCTTGTATTGAAACGGATTACTCGCTCCATAAAGATACAACGTTCCTTTACCTTCCGCTTTTCCATGATAGGTATATTCAGTCCATCTATCGGTAACTTTTCCCTCCTTATTCTTAGATTCTTTTTTCTCTGTAGTTACAGTAGGAGAACCAATTCTGAAACCATAAATACTCACTGCCGCTTCCAAATCTGGGTTTTCCTGGTCTAATGACCAACCATAAATCCCCTTGTCATGGGCTTCGATATTTGTAGCGTAAGCACCTTTTACATAAAGGTCATAAGTCCGATTTTCCAACTCAATATAATTCGTTGGAAGTCGTGTTTTTTGAACAGTGACTCTTTTGTTCTTAAATTTTGCTTTTTGAGCATAAACTGAGTTGCTGGTGAAAAAGAAGCAACCGATAACTAGTAGTAAACACAATTTTACGTTGGCCATTGTAATCAAATTATTTAAATGGTATGAAAAATGAAAATGCCTTAATAATCAGGCATTATGTAATATATTTCTTTAGTCGAAATTACACTTGTGAAATTTCTGACATCAATAGACAGACAAGGACTTGGAATGCAAGTACCGAATCAACGTTATAATTTTAGTGTGATAAAAGACTTTAATTTAAATCAAAATTCTTCTTTCTGTGCTAATTTCCTAATCTCGTATATGATTGAGTTGGGTATTTTAGAAAGAACAATTGATTTTTTTAGTGGAATAGCTGTGAAATGTGTGACTATCTGGATTCTTTTTTACAATACAAAAATAGCTAGTGTGTAATGCAAAGGTAGTGGTTTGAAGTAAAATAACCAAATGTTAACCCTGATTTGTTGAGTAAACCTAATCTTTACCGAAATATCGCATTTACGACACTTTTAAATTGTTGTCGTACTGAATATCCTATTTGAGGTTAAAAACAATTGAAAGTTTTAAATCTACTAAATACCTACGGTATGCACACAAATTACCTTGATAAAAATCAGATAGCATTTTATACATTTTCTATCTTTTGTCCGTCCGCACCACCT
>CAYUNA010000442.1:0-4469 GCA_964445895.1 uncultured Saprospiraceae bacterium
TTAGACTGAATTTCCAAAGGTAAAATAAAATATTATTAACCACAGAATATTTTATTTTCAAATTTAAGTATTGACTAAAATAAAGCTGATGCATTATTTTAAATTGCTGTAAATTCCTGTATATAAGTGATTTATGGTGATTGTTTGATTTGACTGTGGAGTATGATTTTTCTCCTAACGAACAAAATATCTACTTCGTACTGCCTCTAATATAACTATATGCAAATTTTTCCCACCAATTTTTTTAAAACACTCCTATCTACGACATGCTTACCTTTAAATGGAATCTCGTTTAAAACCAAACCCTTTTCTGCTACCATTTCCTGGTGCCAAGCCAATCGTTTGGGAGTCAAAAATCGGTCGTCGTCTCCATATAAAAAAGTCAATTGCTTATCTGCAAAATAATCCAAATGTGGTGAGTAATCCAAGTCTTCAGGAACAAATCCGGCCCAAAGTATCAAATGATGAAACGGTAAAAACTTATTCATCATCCAACGAAATTGAGTAGCAACGCCCTGTGAAAAACCAAATAAATTTATCTGTACATCAGGACTCAATTGTGGGATAAAATGTTGGTAAATCTGCGTCAGATAATTCGAATAATCGGCTATTTCATCCAGTCGATCTTTTTTGGTCATCCAAGAGGAGGCAACTTGTCCAGTGACGCCTTGCCAATAAAATCGGTTTAGGGCATCCGGAGCGATAACGAGGTGTTCGGATAGGTCCAAATCCTCAAACTTATGGATGATATTATCTGCCAATTGTCCGTAACCATGCGTCACAATCCAGCAGTACTTGATGCTTGGAGAAGGCTCGCCAAGGGTGTAAAAATGAGCCGTTTTTTCGACGATAATCTTATGTGATTGCAGCATTTACGGTTTTTTTTACCAAAAGTTTCTCTGTTTTTAAATTTTCGAACAGCATTACAACCGTCAACGATTTATGAATTGTAGCACTATGTATTCGCCAACTGATTCTTCACATACTCCACTAATTCTGTTCTCGAAACCTCCTTTTGAATTCGTTCTCGAAATTCTTTTTTATCAGAAATCTGGTCAGCCAGTTGAGTTCCCAATTTTAAGTTTTTTACGGTTGCTGTACCATTTGCTGCCTCATTTTCACCCATTAAAATAACGATAGGACAGCCTTTATCATCCGCGTATTTCATTTGCTTTTTCATCTTTTTGAAACCCTTATAAAAGCCATAATACACTTCTGTGTTAACCCCCGCATCTCTCAAATCACGCGCAATTTTCTGATATTCGCCCGCTAAAGAATCATCAAAATAAGCAATTAAAACCGGGCCATCCTGCTTCATATTCGCTTTCCCTGTCAAAGTTAACAAAGCGGCCAAGCGGTCGACACCAATTGACGCACCCGTTGCCGGAACTTTCATATTTAGCAGATTTTCTACCAAACCATCGTAGCGACCGCCACCGCAAATCGAACCGACTCGTCTTTCTTTTCCTTTTCTATCTTTATAAGTCAATAAGGATTCAACTTCGTAAACCGGCCCCGTGTAGTAAGCCATTCCTCTAATCAAAGTTGGGTCAAAAATTACTCGTTTTTCATCAAAATCTAAAGCACTCAAAATGCTGTCAATTTTTCTCAATTCTGCAATGCCTTCTTCTGCTATTTCATTTCCTTGCAAACTGGACTCTAATTGTGCCAAAATTTCCAATCGAGTGTTTGCATTTTCAAAACCCTTGAGGTAATCTACTATATCTTGTACCAAAGATTCAGAAAGTCCTAAACCAGCCACTTTTGCCCCAGAAGAATCAGTACGCCCTGCGCCCAATTCCAGTTTCATATCGTTCCAGCCAATCTTATCCAATTTATCAAAAACCCGCAAAATTGCACCTTCTTGTTCTTCATCGGTTACGCCTTTAGATTGTAAAAAACCTTTCAGTACTTTTCGATTATTGACTTTGACCACATAGGTTTCGCGGTCAAGTCCAATTGCTTCTAGGGCATCACACAAAATCATACAAACTTCCGCATCTGCGCCAACATCTGCCGTACCTACCGAGTCAAAATCCAATTGCCAAAACTCTCGAAAACGCCCTGGAGCTAACTTGATTTCATATCGAAAAACCGGACCAAAAGCATACCGCCGAAATAACGGAACACGACCTTCTGCAATGACATTTTTTCGAAAATCTTCCCACATTTTTTCCGCATAGTGTCTGGCCAAAGGAGCGGTCAAATCATAGCGCATCGCCAAAGGATGATTTTCCATAATTACTTTCCCGTCTGCATCTTGCAATTTTCGACCTTTTTGGTCTAAAACTGGCTCAATTTCTGGATTTTTAAAAGAATAAACTCCCTTATCAACGGTATCTTCATCGGGCATATATTTACCAATAGTATCCGCATATTCCAACAATGGTGTATCCAATTGCTCAAATCCATACTTTTGATATACCGCTCGTGCAGCGTCAATAATTTTCCATCGCAATTCATTTCCTGCGGCATCAATATCTCTAAATCCTTTGACAATGCGAGGAATTGTTCCTCTTTCTGGGTTTTCCATAATATTATTTTTTGCCATTCAATATACTTATTAACAAACAAATCTAAATAATTAAGTACACTATGTAAAAAGTCATTTTGTATTTTCGAAAAATGGCTAAAGCCATTTTTCGAGGGGTAGGTTAGGGGCGATATTGATTGAGTTTTACGACGTAAAACTCAATCAATATCGCCCCTAAAACCCTAAAAGCGAGGCGGCTTTAGCCGCCGAGCAAAACGTTAGAAAGTTTTTAGACACAGTACTTAAGTGCCTCGTAGTAATTAATAAAGTTGAAGGCTACCTAAACAAAAAAAGCATTATCCAATATTGAATAATGCTTTTGTCCCCTCGACTAGATTCGAACTAGTGACTTCCTGAACCACAATCAGGCGCTCTAACCAACTGAGCTACGAGGGGATAATATGATGATGAATCAAATTCATATAAATTTAGGCTTCTTTTTAAAGCGGCGCAAAAATAGAATTTCTTTTTATTATCAAAAGCATTTTTGGATAAAAAAGTTCACATAATTTTATTTTGAAATTGAAAAAAGGATTAAATTGTTAGTTGTTTTAAAATTAAAATATTGGTTTTCAGGACTTTAAAGGAGCATTTGGGAATGTTTTAATTATTTTAAATTACACCCAACTATTTTTTCAGAATTAGCATCTGCTTTATCGTAGATATTTTTTCACCGTTACTTAATCCTCATACGGTAATTTATATTTTTTTTTGGGTCAAGTAAGCAGCTACGCAACATCATTTATTTACAACCAAATCTATTTTAAAAATAAAATCATGAAACAGGTAATTTTAATATTTGGACTATTGTTGATTGGACATGTGATTTTCGCGCAGACAGAAAACAAGGTGGGAGAACGTCCTCCTGAAACACAAACTCCGCCTCCTCCTCCTCCACAACCCATTCGAAGAATAGTAGAAGAAATGCCTCGATTTTCTGGTTGTGAAACAATGGCAGATAAAGAGAAAAGGAAGAAATGCAGCGAAGAAAAAATGTATGATTTCGTAGATAAGAATCTGTTATATCCCGCTATTGCTAAAGATAATGGAGTAGAGGGAGTCGTTGTTGTTCGGTTTATTGTAGAAATAGATGGAACGTTGACGAATCCTCAGGTTGTGCGGGATATTGGTGCATCTTGTGGTGAAGAAGCACTGAATGTGGTGCGGATGATGCCCAATTGGATTCCTGGCAAACTTCGAGGGAAAGCGGTGCGGACACAGTTTAATTTACCCGTTAAATTCAAAATTTAACTAATGTTTTTAGTAGTATTTGCCCCTTTTTAACTAAATTTGACGGTTTGAAAAATTATAGGGCGAACACGCCAGAATTTTGAGTTGATTTCATTTGTAAACAAGTCTAATGCCACTAATCTATCTTGCTGCGTTTGCCATAGAAAAATCAGACTTTAATTTTAAATATAAACTTTAATTTTATGAAAAAAGTAATGCTTTTGTTTAGCCTCATGCTAATCACTAATTTAATTTTTGCTCAAACGGAAAAGGCTGTTGAGGAAAGAACGGAAACGGAAAGAGTTGCGCCACCTCCACCACCACCTCCTCCGCCGCCACCAACTCCACGTCGCGCTGAAATCTTTAAAGTTGTCGAGGAGATGCCTGCTTTTCCAGGTTGCGAGGACAAAACGGATAGAGCAGAAAAGAAAAAATGTAGTATCGAAAAAATGAATACCTTTATCTACGATAATCTTAGGTATCCAAAGATTGCTAAGGAAAATGGTGTAGAAGGAACTGTTGTCGTTCGATTTGCAGTAGAAAAAGATGGAAGTCTTTCTAACCCGGAAGTTGTACGTGACATCGGCGCTCAATGTGGTGCAGAAGCATTGCGAATTGTAAAAAGTATGCCTAAATGGAATCCCGGTAAGCAACGTGGGCGGCCAGTTAGAGTTCAATTTAACTTACCAGTCAAATTCAAACTTTA
>CAYUNA010000443.1:0-4464 GCA_964445895.1 uncultured Saprospiraceae bacterium
AAACAAGTCCATTAAAAATAAAAAATAAATTCTCCTTGTCCAACAATCAAAAATACTGTACTTTTACCCGCTAAATTTCAAGTAAAATTTGAACATACGATGAAGACTTTTCAAGACTTTAGAATTAAATTTAAAACGCTTTCTGACACGGAAAAGAAGATACTAAAGGTGCTTACCATTTTGTATCAACCGATTAATCAGACAAAGTGTGTGCAGTTGTTGAAAAAATGTGCGATTTCAACCAAAAGAGATACGCATTTTTACCCTAAAGATATTCGCGAGATGAAGAGTCAACTGACAAAAGCGGGGTGGTTGGAGAACGATATTCAGAGTCGGTTGGTGGTTCATCCCAATTATGAGGAGTACATTATGCGACTGGCGATTTTGGATGATAATTTCTCGTTTTGGTTGAAGCAAATTCGAGAATTGCACACCTATAAAGTCTATTATTCTCCAATCAGTTTTGAGGCAACCCAACGTGAATTTCGGTTGGCAATTTATCAGGGAGATATGGGTTTATTTGCCGAAACGAAGCGCAATTTAGAATCTTATTTCAAACATCAATGGGATGTTTATGATTTTATAGAAAAAGTTTTTTTACCATTTGATGCCCGCTGGTTTTCGACTTACAAGTCTGAAATTCAAACATTTGCATTAACGGAACTGATAGAAAGTAAGGTTTATCATATAGAACGAATAGACAAAATAATCGAATATGTCGAGCAATCTGATTTATTACAGGCAAAAAATGAAACTGCAAGTAAAATTCGGGAACAGCTTAATTCAGTATATGCTTTGCAAGGAAAAACAGTTGATATTTCAGAGGTATTAAAGCTGGAACACAAAGAAATATACACGCTTGGATGGATGGGTTGGTTACAGTTTTTATTAGGAAAATATGCTGAGGCGAGTGCTTTGTTTGACAAATCCATAAAACTATATCGTAAAGAAATGGGGAGTCGTAATGCTCATTTCTCTGGTATTCTTGGGGTATTTCATACGCTGAGTATTTTAGCAGAGCGAGGACCCAATTATTTAAAAAAAATCCAGACTTATCATCATCAAATCAATCAGGTATCCAGTTATCAATGCTCGTTTTTTTATTTAAAAGCGGTCGCCATTTTTCAATTAAATAAACTGAGTGAAGCGCAGGAAATTTTAAATCTTACGCCTCGATATCCAATCGACATTTTGCTTTGGGCAATGACTAAATACTGGACTCAAAATGAGATTTCTGAAGAAAATTTAGAAGTACTGGAATCGCTTTATGAAACCGCAAAAGAAAATGGCTATCTCTGGTTGGCAATGGAGCAAGCAGGCGTGCTGTCATTCCTTTCTTTAGCTAAATCTACGAGAAAGAAATACGATGTAGAATGGATAGCGCTGCAAAAGAAGTTGGGCATTAAAAGTATGCTCAACATCGTCCCCATTGTCGAGAAATGGGAACGTTCATTAGATGCTCTTTTGAATTTGAAAACGAAAAAGAGACGCGCAAAAGTGGGGGGCAAAGATGGAAAATCAGCGCGAATGATTTGGCTTATCGATTTTGAACATCAATTAATACAGCCCAAAGAACAGACAGTTAATAAAAATGGCGCATGGTCAAAAGGTCGAAATGTAGCGTTGAAACGGTTGAAAGAAGGTGGCGTTCCATCTGCAACTGAGGAGGATTTGCAAGTGAATAAAGCTATAAAAATGCACTCTTACGGCTATTATGGTCAGAAGGATTATTCCATAGATTTTGAGGCAGCCATGAAGGCTTTGGTTGGACACCCGCGGTTGTTTTTGTGGGAATCGCCAAGTGTATCGGTGGAACTAAGTGAGCAAGAACCAGAGTTGATTGTGGAAGAAAAAGACGGGGATTTTATATTAAAATTTGAGCAGGAATTCAATGATTTAGGAACCTATATCATGCGTGAAACACCGACCCGGTATACCATTTTGACAGTCAATGAAATGCATCAGGAAATTAACCAATTATTGGGAAATGGGCAACTGCGAATTCCGAAAAAAGCGAAGAAACAGGTTATTGAAGCTATCGGTAATTTATCAGGAGCGATAACCGTGCATTCAGCCGTTGGCGAAAAAGCGAAAGATGTGCCAACCGTCAAAGCAGACTCGACGACTTACGTGCATTTGTTGCCATTAGGAGACGGTTTTAAGTTAGAATTTTTTGTCAAACCTTTCAAATCTGACCCGCCGTATTTCAAGCCAGGTGCAGGACGCGACCATGTGATGTCAGAAATTAAAGGAGTGCGGACGCAAGCAAAACGAAATTTAGAAAAGGAAAAAACCAATGCAAATTGGGTCGAAGATTTATGCCCAAGTTTTGCGAAAGTGGATGGCTATAATCAAGAGTGGCAGTTTGATGAAATTGAAGATTGTCTCAACGTTTTGCTGGAGTTAGAACCGTTGAAAAAGGATAAAAAAGTCGTGTTAGAATATCCTAAAGGCGAAAAATTGAAAATAGCAGGACAAGCGAGTTTTGGAAATTTATCCATGTCCATTAAGAAAAAACGCGATTGGTTTGGGATGGATGGTGAGTTGAAAATAGATGGCAAAAAAATCATGGATTTTCGGCAGTTGTTGGAAGCAGCAAGCAATACAAATATGCCATTTGTGCAAGTTAGCGACACGGAATTTTTAGCTTTGACGCAGGAGATGCAGCGTAAATTACAAGAAATCAACAGCCTGATTCATAAAAATAAAGGGTCACTTGATTTTCACCCGTTGGCTGCGCCCGTTTTAGAAGACTTCACAGATTTACTGGATGATTTGAAGGTTGATGCGGCTTGGCGAGACCAGGTACAACGCATGTCGGAAGCGCGCGAGGTGAACCCTAAAGTGCCGTCAACTTTTAAGGCTACTTTGCGAGATTATCAGCAGGAAGGATTTCGGTGGTTGTCGCAGTTGGCACATTGGGGCGTGGGGGCTTGCCTGGCGGATGACATGGGATTAGGAAAGACGATACAAGGCTTAGCGTTGCTGCTAAATCGAGCGAAAGATGGTCCCGCATTGGTCGTTGCGCCAGCTTCCGTAGCGCGAAATTGGTTGCGGGAAGCCGAGAAATTTGCGCCGACTTTGAACGCGATGCTCTTCGGTAGCGGCAATCGAAAAAAGATGGTTGCCGACCTCAAACCCTTTGATTTGTTGATTTGTAGCTATGGATTGATGCAACAAGAGGGGGAGTTGTTAGGCTCGACAAAATTCAATACCATCATTCTGGATGAAGCCCAAGCCATTAAAAATCGTTCGACCAAGCGTTCGAAAGCAGCGATGGGGTTGCAGGGTAATTTTAAAGTATTGACGACGGGAACGCCGGTGGAAAACCATTTAGGAGAGCTTTGGAATTTGTTTAATTTTTTAAATCCAGGCTTACTCGGTTCTGCGGCGTTTTTTAATGACAATTATGCTATTCCAATTGAAAAAAATAACGATAAAGAAGTTCGACAACAACTGAAACGCTTGATTCAACCCTTCATTTTGCGCCGACGCAAGAACGATGTTTTACATGAATTGCCAGCTAAAACGGAGATTACCCTGACGGTCGAATTTTCAGAAGAAGAACGGGCATTTTATGAAGCTTTGCGACAAAAAGCGGTCGAAAACATCGAAGCACTGGAAGAAAACGATGGCAAAAAACGTTTCCAGGTTTTAGCGGAGTTGATGAAATTACGGCAAGCCTGTTGTCATCCAAAAATGGTCATGCCGTCGAGCAAAATTCCTAGTTCTAAACTCCAATTATTTGGAGAAACTGTTTTAGAATTATTAGAAAATGGTCATAAAGCTTTGGTGTTTAGCCAGTTTGTGAAACACTTAAAATTGGTGGAAGCGTTTTTAATAAAACAAGGCATTTCTTATCAATATTTGGATGGTTCTACGCCGCTGAAAAAGCGGGAAGCCTCGATTAATGCCTTTCAGGGAGGCGAAGGTGATGTGTTTTTAATTTCGTTGAAAGCAGGCGGTGTCGGCTTAAATTTGACGGCAGCCGATTATGTCATTCACCTTGATCCCTGGTGGAATCCTGCGGTGGAAGACCAGGCGAGTGACCGTGCGCACCGTATCGGGCAGAAGCGTCCGGTGACGATTTATCGGTTGGTAGCCGAAGATACGATTGAGGATAAAATTGTGAAATTGCATGGAGAGAAACGGGATTTGGCAGATTCACTGCTGGAAGGAACAGAGGCGAGTGCGAAGTTGTCGGCAGTGGAGTTGATGGGGTTGATTAGAGGGGAGTAGGCTTAGGGATTTTAACAATAATATTCTGTCCGAACGCACCACGAAATACTCTTTTTTAGACGGAGCAAAAACCATATTTTTTCTTGAAAAAATATGGTTTTTGCTCCGTCTTTAGCATTTAATTTTTTTCTTAACGAGAAGAATTGCCTTAGGAACGCGAAGTTTATTTACTTCGCGTTCCTTATCAAGGGCTTTCTCATAAAAACTAAAAGGCGCATAGCGACT
>CAYUNA010000444.1:0-2609 GCA_964445895.1 uncultured Saprospiraceae bacterium
GAGACTTTTGTATTTTGATTTTCGGGCGAAAAGTAGGCATTGTACCGCATTTTTTTTCAAAAAAGTCAAAAAATCTTGCAAATACTTGACGGCGAGTAATTTGTTTAGTCACCTCTGCGGCGTACATTTGTCCCAATGAATCTATTCAACGAGACTTTATTTTTAATCAAAAAAGAAATGCGGCTCGAATGGCGACAAAAATACGCCATTAGTGGAGTATTGCTGTATGTGCTTTCGACAGTTTTTATCATCTACATTTCGACGATAAATGTGCAGCCGCAGGTGTGGAATGTGTTGTTTTGGATAATCATTTTGTTTGCTTCGGTAAATGCGATTTTAAAAAGTTTTGTTCAGGAAAGCGGCAATCGGCAACTCTATTATTATCAACTGACCTCTCCGACGGCGATTATTTTATCCAAAATGATTTATAATGCGCTGCTGCTGGGACTGTTGAGTCTGCTGACTTTTGCAGCATTTGGTTTTGTGGCGGGCAATCCAGTGAAAGATTATTGGCAGTTTTCGCTGGCTTTGTTTATGGGGAGTTTGGGCTTTTCGATAGTGTTTACTTTTGTGTCAGCGATTGCGACGAAAGCGGATAATAGCGGGACATTGATGGCGATTTTGAGTTTTCCGCTGGTGATTCCGATTTTGATGACGTTGGTGAAAATTTCGGCGAATGCCTTGCGTTTGATTAATGATACGAGCATCGACCAGGATATTATGATTTTGGTGGCGATTGATTTGATATTGGTGGGATTGGCGTTGGTGTTGTTTCCGTTTTTGTGGCGGGATTAAATTATTGAAACTCTCAAAAGCTAAAAAATATGAAATTCTTTACATTTATTATCCTTTGCCTTCTCACTACATTTCAAATAAATGCTCAGACAAGCGGAATAAAACCTATCGAACATGGGGTTCTTTTTGGTGTAAGTGCAGATTCTAATAATAAACTCAATTCAGGCTTTCAAGGATATGGAATAGAGGGTGGTTATTATTTTTTAAAGAGGTTAAGTAAAAGAGGAATGTTAAGTATTGATATCAGGTTGGCATACGCACAAAATGAAAAGAAGTTTGTAAATGTAATTAAGCAAGATGGATTTTTCTCTTTTACAGATACCGTAACCACAAGGACTGGAATAATCGATTATAAAAATTTATCTATAGCATTTCCGATAAGATACCGTTTTCAGTTGAGTCATAAATTACCGTTATTTCTCTTAGCAGGTATCAATCCCTATTTTAGTTTTAAAAATAGTACAACTTGGAATTTTGACGAATTTGAATACGATCTCGGTAATAATATAGCTATATCATCTATTAGAAATCAAGAAGAAAGTTTAAAGCAAAGCAACTTTAACAACAGTACGCTATCCCTCGGCTTTGGATACAAGAAAGATAAATTAATGTTTGATTTGTATCTGAGTGCTGGCACCGTCTCGTTCGATAATGATTTCGTTACAGGCTCGAATAAAACATCCATTGTTTTGAACGCTTACTATCAATTACATTAGAAAACTATTCCTATGAAAAATCACTGGTGGAAAATCCTCTCCGTCCTCCTCATCATCTACTCCGTCACCGTCGGAATGCTCGTGCCGCTAAAGCCGGGCATCACGCAATGCACCACCCCCAACGGCGGCAGTAGTGTCAAAACGGGCGAAAACATCACGCTATCCGTCAATGGCTATAATTCCTTTTATCAGCAGTCGGGCGATGTGCGGGCGTGGCTGAAATTGGATAGTGCACAATTGATGAAAGCGGCGGATATTCAAGTAATCAACGATAGAGAATTGGCGTTGAAATTCGCACTGCCGGCTCATTTGCCTGTTAATAAAAAGGTGCAGGCAATGACGCTGATTTTAGACAATTCTATTGATGGAACGAGCGTTTTACCAAGTGCCATATTGGTGACACAAAATGAAATTGATGTACAAAAAGGGCAAGCCACTTGGCAAAACGCGGAGATTGATAACCTCCACGAATTACAAACCATGTCCTATCCTTTCCGTAATATTCTAAGCGAAACTATCCGAAATTTATTCTACCACGTTCCGCTGTGGTTTGGGATGTTTATCATTTTTACAGCGGCGGTGGTGCAGAGTATTTTGTACTTGGTTAAAAAAGATTTAGACCACGACCGCAAGGCACGGGCATTGACAAGTGTAGGGATTTTATACGGTATTTTAGGCTTGGTGACGGGCGCGATTTGGGCAAAACACACTTGGGGCGCGTACTGGAATTTTGACATCAAACAGAACATGTCAGCGATTTTGATGTTGATTTATATGGCGTATTTTGTGCTCCGCAACTCGCTGGAAGATGAAGAAAAACAAGCGCGCGTGGGCGGTGTTTACAATATTTTTGCCTTTGCGACGATTATTCCATTGTTGTTTGTGATTCCGCGATTGGTCGATAGTCTGCACCCCGGCAATGGCGGCAATCCGGGCTTTGGTGGCGAAGATTTGGACAATACGATGCGGATGATTTTTTATCCTGCGATTATTGGGTGGACGTTGTTTGGGGTTTGGATGGCGCAGGTGAAGTTGAGGATGTCGCGGTTGGAAGATAAGTTGTTAGAGATTTGAGGTTGATGGATTTTAGCATTTCAA
>CAYUNA010000444.1:2709-4464 GCA_964445895.1 uncultured Saprospiraceae bacterium
ATTTCAATTCAACCTCTGTCCGCACGCACCACGAAACTAGTTTTTATAGAGGCAGCAAAAAACATTTTTCATGAAAAATATTTTTTGCTGCCTCTGAAAAGAAAAACCTGTGGTGCGGGCGGACAGAAGCTACATTGAAGCACTAATTCATTCAACCAAGTGATTTCTTACCGCTCTTTTTTCCAAAAATTGTCAAAGCATCTTTTTTTATTTAAATTTGTTCTCTCATTCTCCTTCTTTTTGAAAACAATTTCCCTAAATTTTTAAAAATCAGTCACCAATGCACGCACAAAAATTAACGTTATTTCTTGTCCTTTCCCTGCTACTATTCAGCCAATGTAAAAAAGACGAAATGTCTGGTACTACCACCAATCCCATGACGGGCGGAACGGGTGAAAATGGTGGCACTCCAACAACCAATTCGGGTTTGCCCATCATCACGCCCACTGGCGACGAACGATATTTAAACGAAGATTCTGACTATATTTTTGACCAGGAATCTTTGCATACTTTTCAATTGATTATTCCAGAAGACAACTTGGCAATTTTAGATGCAGACCCAGCAGCCGAGGAATACGTAGAAGGCATGTTGATTTTTGAAGGAGACACGATTAGTCCTGTTGGCGTGCGATACAAAGGGTCGGTTGGAGCGTATGTAAATTGTTTGTCGGGCACAGATTGGGCAAATCCATCGGGGTATAAAACGTGTACTAAATTGTCGATGAAAGTTAAAATCAATTGGGAAGGGCGTGAAGAGAAATTTTATAAACTAAAAAAGTTACAATTTCATTCTCAAAATAACGATGAGTCGCAATTTCACGACCGCTTGGGCTATTGGTTATTTCGTCAAATGGGTGTGCCTGGCCCGCGTGCAGTGCATGCTAAGATGATGATAAATGGCGATTATGTGGGGCTTTTTTCTTTGGTAGAACAAATTGACGGACGGTTTGCGAAATACAATTTTGACGACGATGAGGGGAATTTGTACAAGGAAATTTGGCCCCTCAATATGAATGGCAATGCACACAATGCACAAACGTATTTGAATGGCTTAAAAACAAATGAGGACGAAAATCCATCAGTTGACATCATCAAGAATTTTGCGGAAGCTATTGCCAATGCACCCCAGGAAGATGTCCCCAATATTATCCAACAATCTATGAATATTGATGAAATTATGTCCTACATCGCCGTTGATCGCACGATTCGACATGATGATGGCCCTTTTCACTGGTATTGCAATGGCAATAATGGATGTGGTAGTCACAATTTTTATTGGTATGAAGAACCTACGTCAGAACAGTTGCATCTCATTCCCTGGGACTTAGACAATACTTTTGAAAACATTATTTTTCCCGCCAATCCGGTCACACCGATTGCAGATGATTGGGGTGAAATTTCTAATAATTGCGAACCGTTTAGTCACGGGATTTGGGGCTTACAACAGTGGTCAGCTACCTGCGATAAATTAACGGGTGGTTGGGCAACTTTTACGCAAGAATATGAAGATAAAAAAGCAATTTTAATCAACGGTCCGATGTCTGAAACACAAACCGACCAGCTCTTAAATGAGTGGATGGAACAGATTCGCGATGCGACAATGGAAGCTGCCGACACACATAATGATGCAATCTCCTTGTCAGAATGGGAGAATGCTGTCCAAAAGTTAAAAAGTCAGCTTAACTTTGCAAGGAATAACTAAATACAGTAACAGTATGTAAAAACTTTCTTTACGTTTTGCTCGGCGGCTAAAGC
>CAYUNA010000445.1:0-4454 GCA_964445895.1 uncultured Saprospiraceae bacterium
TTGAGTGGATTCGCTTTCATTAATGGATTTTGCCGCAGCAACTCCACTGTTTTATTATACAACTGTGGTAACTCTTCCTTAAATTGTTCAGGCTGTTCAAAAAAGGCTTCGATACAAACCGCAAACATTTCTTTTTCATTAGTCCCCCCATATTTTTTCAAAAAAGAATCATTCCCTTCTTGAATTGCCTTCATTGTTACGTTGCCCAATTGCTGCCACTCTTTCCAGTCTTTTTCAATAAAAATATCCTCAAAATCAGCACTCAACCGATGTTCGATTTCCCAGGCATGAGCAATTTCGTGCAAAGCGACATTGAACGCATCATCAGGAATTGCAAAGCCTTTTTGTACATCTTCCCACGAAAAACAAATAACTTTTTCCTGAAAATCTACATGTCCCAAAAATGGTTCGTTATAGTCGCGAAACCTGTATTGGCGGGGCATGACGTAGATTTTAGTAAAATGCTTGAAGAGATATTTTGAGAAACCAAACGTCATTTGAATAATGGCACTACCGATGACGATTTTCATTTCAGGCAGCACTTTAGGTAGCCCTTTTGGAACAAATTCTTTAAACTTCAATAATACCGCCAACCGTTGTAAAAACCGTTGTTGATTCTCTTTTGATAAATTTCTAAAATAATCGGAATGTACCAATAATGTTTTTTCAAAATTGGAAGGAATAGAAGGTGGAAATAGTTGATACCATAATTTGAGGAGGCTTTGCATGGGTTATTTTTTATTTTATAGTGTATGGCTACATTCAGTGTGTAAAAACTTTCTTCGAATGATGAGAAGCGAGAAAATCGCAAGATTTTCGAGCTTCAAAAAACTCACTCCCCCGCGCCCACGTCGCGGGCCGGTGGGTGTTAACATGAGTCATCAACACCGCGCTGATTTCCGCTTCTTCCCTACTCTATCCTTATCAATTACTTTTTGGATATAATCCTTTGCTAACGGGACTTTACATGCCGTTCCGCCCATTTCGACGGAGACTTTGCCAATGTTTGCAGCGATTTTTTGCGCCTTTGTTGTCAGTTCTGCGATGTAAGTTCCGACCGCAATCACGAAGCCATTCATCACATATCTTTCTCGATTTTTTGCGCCGTGTATTTCCTTTTCTACCCTATCGAGAAGTTCACTATATTTGGCAATATCCAACGCCTCATCCTGCCGCACTCCTGCATAACTCGACAGCGTAGCCCAGCCAGCTGTGGCAATTTGTTCTTCGTCTGATTCAATCCATTCCAACCCCAAATCCCAACCAAAATCCGTCTCCGCCGCCACCCAAGGCACGGCGTATTCGTTCAGATAAGACCAATAAGCTTTATTTACCCAGTCATTCAATTGTTTGCGTGTAATTTGTTTTTCATCCGCCATCAATCCCGCCAGATACATCGCATCAGTGTTGCCAGTTTCGTACAGTTCAAGTGACAATTCGTGATTTTTCTTTGTTTTTTTCAATACTTTTTTCAAATCTGCCACTTTCACACCGAAGAAAGGTTCTTTTGCACCGTGCTTAATTAAGGTTTTTTTCGTGCCTTCATTTCCATAGGCTTCGAGTTGTTGCATTACTTCTTTAGCGGTCATATTCGATATTTATTGTGATTTGAATAACAGTTGTTTTAGCGTTATTTTGCTTAGGAACGCGAACTCAAGAACCGAAGTTTATTTAATTCGCGTTCCTTAAAAAAAAGCATTGAACAAAGGTATCAAAAACATTTTTAAATACAAATATTGATTTTTTATACAAAATCATTGAATCTCAGGTAACCAATCAACCACTTTTGCAGATGAAATCAACTCAAAATTTTAGTGCATTTGCCCTAATAAAAATTTAGGGCTTTAAAAATAAGCTCGTCCCTGAACTCCCACAGTCATTGGGCGATTTGTACCAAAACGCGGTCTACCAGGAATATCTACCGCTACCGAAAAAATATCGCCGTAATTGGCTGCAACATTGGTGATATTATTGGAAAATAGAGAAAATTCATACCGAGGAAATTGGATACCAATCCGGGCATTCACAATGGTATAAGCATCAAAAATAAGGTGGGCATTTTCAGGATTTTCGGGCGCGTAAGTATTCACTCGTTCGCCGACGTGTTGGAGGTCTGCGCGAAGATAGAGGCTACTTTTTTCATTGAGTTTGTAAGTATATTGGGCGTTGGCATTGGCGGTGACGTTGGGTACAAAAGCAATGCGGTCACCTTTTTCTGCTTCCAAATTGGGTCCGCCTGCATCAATCACAGAATGTAACAATCCCAGACCTGCACCAAGTTCCAAACTACGAAAGGGTTTGCCTTTCACTTCCAATTCCCAGCCTGTGGTGTGTGCCGAACCGACGTTGCTGACAAAGGCATAACCGCAGTCAAGTGTGCGTGTTTGCTGCAAATTCTGCCAATTATTATAAAACAATGCGGTGTTGGTTGTCATTTTTCCATTCGCCCAAGTCCCTTTAAAACCAATTTCATAGTTCCATAAATAATCGGATTCAAAAATGCGGGGATGTGTTCCCTCTGGCAAATCAGCCAACTCTTCTCCACAAAAGACTTCGGGAACAATCTCATTTAAATCACCCAACCGGTAGCCTTTCGCAATCGTGATGTAGAGTAATTTACTTTTACTTATTTGATGGGTTAAATTAAATTTTGGAATGAAGCCTTTTTCATTCACATTACCAGCAACTTCAAGAAATTCTGTATCAACAATGAAGCCCGTTTCGAAAGCATTCAAGCCAAGCGTAGCATCAAAATAGCGAAGTCCAGCAGTAAATGTTAACTCCTCTGCCAATTGAATATAAAGCTCTCCAAAGACCGCCAATTCTTTGTTTTCGTACACACCGCCAAAGTCATAAAAAGGAGATTGGTCTGCCTCTACATATTCGGCAAACTCAGCGTCTTCGTAAGATACCAATGAAATATATGACCCTGCGCCAGTATTGCCGGAGTACCATTTTTCGTCTTCGATAGTAGTGGTATAAAACGCACCAATGGTAAATTCTATAGGCTTTTGAAGATTGGATTGAAAACGAATTTCTTGATTAAATTGGGTGGCATGAATGTCTTTTGAAATATTACCACCAAAGAATTCCAGCGCCTCCTCTCCGTCGTACAACTCAAAACCTCTACTAAAAGATTCACCATCATCGTCTATTTCTAAAATATTACGATTCAGATAAGAAGTACTCGAAATTAGCCGCCCAATGCCCAAATCAACATCTGCCAACACGCTGTAATGTTGCCATTTGTCCTGAAAAGATTCAGGTACGCCAGAGACGCGGATTTGCTCAAAATTGCCGACATGACCCTCTGCAAAATCATAGCCGTCGCCGGTCAATTGTTGTCCAATGACCTTACCGATAAGCGCAATATCTTGAGTAGGATAAAAGCCAAGACTGGCAGAGTAGCCGAAGTTTGTTCGGTCGTCAATGTTTTCTTTGTCGGTCAAATCGCAGGTCGGACAGCCATCGGTTTGAATAAAAAATGGTGCACCATCAGACAATTCCATTTCAATTTGTCCCGTTTCCATATTTAAAATATCAGCGCCGGGATTAATTTTTCTATCAAAAACTCCAGATTCAAAATCATAAAAACCGGCTCCACGAAAGGCTAATTTTTTACCAAGTGGTAAGTTAAAAATACCTTGCAAGCCATAATCCAAATCGCCCTCTGTTACCTTGGCGATAGTCATATCAACAGAACCTTCCATTTGCTGAATATTCGGTCGGTTGGTCATGATTTTTACCGCCCCGCCCATATTGCGCGAACCGTATAGTGTACCTTGCGGCCCTTTCAAAATTTCGACTTGCCCAATGTCCATTAGAACGGGGCTAATATTCTCTGGCAAGGGCGTTTCATCCAGGTACATTGCAGTGGTATTTTTGCCTACAATGCCTCTAATTGAAATACCATTATCCAATCGTCCAAATAGCCCTGACCCCTGTGTATCAAAGGATAAATTGGGAATACCGCTCGCAAAATCACGGAATTTCTTCGCTCCCGAACGCCGCAATTGCAAAGGCGTCAAAGTAGTAATACTCATCGGAACGGTCTGCGAACTCTGTGCTCGTTTATTGGCGGAAACGACTACGTTGGTCAACTGCAAAACATCCGAATAAAGCGCAATATCTCGACTTAACGCTGGTGTCTCTTCGTTATTTAACACTTCCGTCATTTGTGTTAGATAGCCAGTGTAGCTTATTTCTAAATTAGCAAAATCACCATCCTCTTTAGTTAATTTCAAGGAATAATTTCCATCCAAATCGGTAACTGTCCCTTTGGTGAAATTTTTAATATAAACGTTAACCCCCACAAGTGATTCGCCTGTTTCCGCATCGGTAATTTTTCCGCTAACAGTAGTTTGACTGAACAGAAAAAAAGGCGACAACAAAAGCAGCGCAGTGTAGATATGTTTACTCATAGTCAAAAATTATCCGGGGGCTTTCAAAATCAT
>CAYUNA010000446.1:0-4449 GCA_964445895.1 uncultured Saprospiraceae bacterium
AAAAAATAATATTTTGGGATGCGTTCGGCCAGAAAACCTTTTAATACATTCTCATACCTACCCCCACTTTTCCGCAGGCAAAGCGCAGTGCTTTAATTGAAGTTCGAAAATCCTGCGATTTTCTCACTTCTTATAATTCAAAGAAAATTCCTTTAAACAATCCCAAATTTAGAACCTAATTTTTTTGCAAAAGTACTAAGAATGTCTTCCTATTTTTCTTAACAAAATATTAAAAAAAAATATGCAAAAATTGGGTCAAACTCGTTTTTCTGTAAAAATTGACACTTAATTATTTTTTATTATTCAAAAGATGTTCTCTCCTTTCCAATAATTTGTAATTTGCCGTCTGATTTCTGAAAAAGGTCTAAAAAATTTATGCAACCACTAATACCACATTTTATTCAACAAAAGTACCTCGCAGGAGAGTCAGTCGGCGTCTTGTCGGGCTATACTGTCTTTGTGGATATGTCTGGTTTTACCCGTTTGACTTCGATTTTGATGGAGCAAGGTAAGGAAGGGGCAGAGCGGTTATCGGTTATTTTGAATGATGTTTTTGGGCCGATGGTGAGTTGTGTCTACGAGCGAGGAGGGCGAATTCCATACTTCGCTGGGGATGCGTTTACAGCTATTTTTGAAGGAGAGAAATCAGAGGAATATGCATTAGAAATTACCGAAATCGCACAAAATTTACTGCAATTATTGAATGACACTCGCTCTAAAATTCCTGAATTTGAGATTGGCGTAAAAATCGGTCTCGGCTACGGTGACATTGATTGGGGGATTGTTGGGGGTAAAGAAAAGGCATTTTATTTTAATGGAGACGGCATCGATGCCTGTATTGAAAGTCAAAAATTGGCACAGAACGGCGAGATTATTTTTGGCAAATACATTCATGCTATTTTTACTAAAAATCACGGTTGGGAAAACCATGAAAAAGCAGGTTTTTACCGAGTAACGAAGCCTATTAATATTGAAAAAAGACACTTCAAGCCTTCTCACCCAGAGACTGTAATTGAAAATGTAGCACAGCACTTCTTACCCGATTCCGTAATGACTTTCAACCAACAAGGGGAATTTAGAACCGTTATTTCGGTATTTATTTCTTTTGAAGGCATTTCTACTCACGACGAATTAGATGAGTTTGTCAAAGTCGTTTTGGGTAATATCACTAAATTTTCAGGTTATTTCAAAGAAGTGGATTATGGTGATAAAGGTGGTATTCTATTAGGGTTTTTCGGTGCTCCTGTTTCTTATGAAAATAATGTTGAACGGGCTTTAGAGTTTTTGCGAACCACTGAAACCGAACTGGCCGATATGCAATCCCGAACCGGCTTGAAATATCGTGCTGGAGTCACTTCAGGTATCGCTTATGCGGGCATTGTCGGTGGCCCTGAACGGTGTCAATACGCCGCTGTTGGGACAAATGTTAACCTTGCTGCTCGTTTGATGACCTACGCAGATTGGGGCGAAGTAATGGTTGATGCGGTGATACAAAAAGACCGGAATTTTGATTTCAAATATCGTGGAGAAATCAATTATAAGGGCTTTGACCGACCAATTGCGACGTATAAATTTGACGGACGAAACACGGAACAAGCACAAGACTACGAAGGTAAAATGGTTGGGCGAGATGAGGAATTGAATCAGTTGTTGTCAATTGGTAAAGCTGCTACTGCCGGTAAAACGGAGGTGGTATATGTGTTTGGAGAAGCGGGAATTGGTAAGTCACGATTGACTTATGAATTGAAGCAATTGCTGCGGACTATTCATGACACAAGATGGTTTACCTGCCGTTCTGACCAGATTTTGCAAAAGCCATTTAACCCATTTGTCTTTTTTATAAAAAAACATTTTAATCAATCTTCTGAAAACACAAAAGCCGATAATAAAGAGAATTTTGAACGTCGATTCAAGTGGTTAATGAATGATATTCAAAAGAGTGATGATAAACGAGCAAATAATATTCAACGAGAATTGCAGCGAACCAGATCTGTCTTAGCAGCACTTTTGGGTATTAAATATAAAAATTCACTGTGGGAACAATTGGATGCAAAAGGTCGCTATCAAAACACAATTGCTACCTTTTCTGCACTATTTTTAGCTGAGTCTTTGGTGAAACCTGTTGTGATAGAGTTAGAGGATGGACATTGGTTTGATGACAATTCCAAGGCGTTTTTGAAAGAATTTATCGTACAAATTAAGGATTTGCCCATCTTTATTTTAGTGACTTCTCGATACAATGATGAAGGGCAGAAAACTTACCTTTTTCCTAAAAAAGCCCTCGAAAAAGCGAACGTACAGCCAGTCGAAATTGACCTTAATACCTTGAGAACCAAAGGTATGAAAGCCTTTGCACAAAACCGTTTGGAAGGCAAAATTCATGATGACTTAAAAGATTTATTAAAGCGGACAACGAATGGAAATCCGTTTTATTTAGAGCAAATGCTGGAGTATTTTATCGAAAGTAATTTGCTAACTCAAGAGGACGGCATCTGGAATATTAAAGATAAAAATGTTCGGATTTCTAATTCGATTAATGCAATTTTGACTGCCCGAATTGATAGATTATCCAATTTGGTAAAAGAGACGGTCAAAACGGCGGCGGTGATTGGTCGGGAGTTTGAAATTCCAATTTTGAAGGAAGTTATGCGTTCGCAGACAGGATTGTTGGAAGAAGAAATTGAGGCTGATATTTTAACGGAACAAATAAAGTCTGCGGAGAAAGGTCAGATTTGGCAAGCGATGAATGAGTTGCGTTACATTTTTCGGCACTCTTTGCTGCGGGAGGCAGTGTACGAAATGCAGTTGGGGGCTCGTGTTCGAGAACTACATTACTTTATTGCCAGAGCTATTGAGAAGATTTATTTTGGTAATTTAGAAGCAAAATTTGTTGATTTAGCTTTTCATTATGAACAAGCAGAAGATGAGGATAAGACTTTGGAGTATCTGGAAAAAGCGGCTGATTTGACCCGAGATTTATATCAAAATCAACAGGCTATTCGGTATTATGATAAACTGTTGCTGATTCAGAATAAAAAGAAGGAGCAATATGGAATTATCAAGACAATGCTCAAAAAAGGGAGTGTCCTGCAACTTATCGGACGTTGGGAAGAAGCGGAAAAGACGTTTGATGATGCACTGACAAAAGCCCGAAGTACGGATGATTTGATGTTGGTTGGGCGGTCAAATAATACCTTGGGACAGTTGCTATTGTTGCGAGGAAATTATGAGGATGCCAATATGTATTTGGAAGCGGCGGCGGCGTTTTTTGAAGCAACACAACATCAAAAAGGCATCGCTAAAGTATACGGAGATTTGGGTAATTTGTATTTCCGACAAGGAAACTATGAAGATGCCAAATCACATTTTATTCGCAGTATTCAAATGTCAGAGTTGTATGAACATTCGAGCAGTAATGCTCAAATTGTTGCCAACTTAGGCTTGACTTATATGAATCTCGGCGATTATGCGCAGGGTGTCAAGTGGCAGCGTTCGCAGTTAGAAATATGTCGTCAAATGCACGACCGGCAAGGGATGGCGACACTCAATGTCAATATGGGTATTGTGCATTTTGAAGCGGGAGATTATGATGAGGCATTGGACTGTTTTGAAAAAGGATTGAAGTTGAGTGAAGAACTGGGCAACAAACTGCTTGTATCTATTGCGGTTGGTAGTCTTGGTCGTGTCTACGAACGGCAAGGCGATTACGAAAAGGCAATGGAACTCTTTGAGGATGACCTCCGAATCACCGAAGAATTGGGGGATAAACAAGGAATTTCGATTGCATTGGGTTTGATTGGTGAGTTGAAAGGGGTGCTGGGAGAATTTGAGGAAGCACATCGGTTTATGGAGAAAAATTTGGCGATAAGCGAAGAGTTGGGCTATCAAAAGGGCGTGGCGAAGGCAGTAAATATGCTTGGAGATTTGTATTATGCACAACGAGATTTTGCGAAGTCGATTGAATGTTATGATAAAGCTATCAAAATCACCCGCGAAATAGGACAGCAACTGGTTTTGGGCAGCAGTTTGGCGGAGAAAGGTATGGCATTGGTGCATTTAGACAAAGTGTCAGAAGCTAAAAAAGTACTAAAAGAATCTGTAAAAATCGCCCAAAAATTAGGTAATTTTGATTTGGTTTTTGAAACCAAAATTTTGCAAGCCCGCATCTATGCAAAAGATGGTAAAAAAGAATTGACTGAAAAAACATTAAATAATTTATTGTTACAAAAATTAGATAAAGAACAAGCCGCTAATGTTCATTTTGACTTATTTAAATTGCTGAAATCCGAATCTTCGCGGAAGAAAGCTATCTCAATATTTGAAAAATTACAAGAAAAGACGCCGCTGTATTTGATTAAAGATAGGCTACGGGAGTTAGGAACGCGAACTAAATAACCTTCAAGAACCGAAGTTTATTTAATGCGCGTTCCTTAGGGTAAAGGGCAATGC
>CAYUNA010000447.1:0-4409 GCA_964445895.1 uncultured Saprospiraceae bacterium
AATCATAGGTTGGAGGAAAACATGAGTAAAAATTTAAGGTGCTAGTGTACAACGTTGGTAAGTATAGTGAAACAAAAGTTTCTTTAAATTATCAGGAAGGAGAAAATTGCAAATTTTCGACCTCTAATAAAAAATAGTGCGCGTTGCCTGCAGCAACGCGGGTGGGGTTATTGATGGATAAAAAGCGTTTTTGCAAACGCTTTTTATCCATCAAACTCTCTTGAGAATCCCCTCGTGACGGTTCGGATATTAGACAATGAGTTAAAGATGTCCGAGTACTTAATATCAGTTATTACTTATTCTTTAAAAATATATATCCCCCTTTCGTCGCGCCCCAAACCTGTTTTCCAGTTGCGTCAAAACCCTGGTCCCAACTCACAATTTTTCCTTGAGAAATTTTTACATCGGACATGGCATACATTGCGCCTCGTAAGTTTGACCCACAGGTTTTGTCTCCTGTCGAACCAGCAAAATATACTTCGGATTCTTTTTTGAGCATCACGGCACAGCCATCTTTTAAGATGATATCTTCTGTTTTGAGGGCGTCAAAAGCAGCGGGAGTTTTCCACTTTCCAATAAAATTCTCAGGGTTTGGTAGCAAGTATACGTGGCTTGCATAAGTTTTGTCCTCTACTTTTTCCAATTTATAAATGCGTTGTCGATATGGTTTTGCCTGATTTGCGGTCACTGATTGCTCGACATACAACCAAGTCCCTGGGCGGTCTTTCCAAATCGGATACATTTGCAAAGTGATATCATAGTAATTGCTATCCACTGCGGCTTGTGCTGCTGAATTAAAAGTACCTGTCATCATGTTTTGTAAAACTAATAGGCCGGATGAAGGTGTCGTCAACTTTTTTGAGGCATCGCAGGAAGCCAATGCCAGTAGGAATAAAAGGGAATAAAAATAGATTTTCATATTTGAAGCATTAGTTGTACTTTCGATAATTTATAGAAAGGAGATTGAACTGTTGTCTGGTTCTTTATTCCCTAAAATTTAATTTTTAAAAATCTTACAAGTCAAAATCGTAAAGTCATCTGGAAACTCTTTGTCTGCGCTGAATGCTTCAATCTCGCCCATCATTTTATCATTAAATGCTTGTGCGGTCAATTCAGAATTGTCAATCATGAATTGCTGACCATATTCTTGGTCCAAAAACTCGCCCTCCTTATTCTTAATGTCAATCAACCCATCTGTAAACAACATCATCAAAGCCTCGTTTTCAATGGTCAATTCGCCCACTTCAATAACTGGTAAGTCATCAAAAATACCCAAGATGGTACAACCTTTTCTTAGCCGAAAAATCTGTTTATCCTTGACAATTGCAGGTGGATTGTGTCCCGCATTGATATAGGTCAACTTGCGTGTAGTTCGATTAAATTGAGCAACAAAAAAGGTGATAAATCTGTCGCCTTTGGTAATTTTCAATACCGCCGAATTTAGCAATTGAATAAATTCCTCTAACGGTATTCGACGGCTAATTAAACTATGAAAATTCGCCTGAAAATTTGCCATTAATAATGCTGCTGCCAACCCTTTTCCAGAAATATCACCAATGCAAAACGCCACTGTATCCTCTTCAGGAAATTCAATGAAATCATAATAATCACCGCCTACATTGAGGTGTGGTTTGTAGATACTTGCCAACTCATATCCTTTCCCTTTAGGGAGTTCTGTTGGTATCAACATGCATTGCATATCAGTTGCCAATTCCATCTCCCGATTGAGTCGTTCTTGCTCAATTTGGCGGTTAAAAAGTCGTTTGTTTTCAATAGCAACCCCAACAATATTTGTAATTGCTGTAATGAGCTGTACCTTATTGTACATGTCCTCTTTTTCACCAAAACCACCAATGAAAACATAAGCTAACGGCGTCTCTTTATGCGCTACAGGAATGACGACATCGAACTCTTTAATCAAGGGGTTTTCAGATTCTTCAAGATTCAAAAGACGCGTATAATTTGGTAGTTTATCGCTAATATCAGTGACTAAAATTGCTTTGGAAAGCCCAATCGACGCACGGCAACGAAAACCATCATCACATCTAAAAAACAATGCCATCTTTTTTACCCCCATTTCCCAACTTAAAAACGATTCGTACATTGCAAACAAATCTATGGCCGACACATTATTGTTGATGGCCTGAGTAATATTAAGCAATCTTGTTATTTGTAATTGCTTTAAATTCAACTCTTTTTCGAGTGCTTCGATGCTCGTGAGTCCTTCTTTGATGTTTGGAAAATTTGACATTAGTTTAAGGGAATATATAACAATGTAAATTTTTTTAGTCAGTTATAAATGAGGTAAAAGAGATGTTAGAAGGGTGATGATGTCAATTGTAAAATATCTGATTTTAATTGTTAATGACAAGGCCGTCTAACCTCTTATTGCTTAATATTCGTAAAGATATAAATTGCCTTGAAAAATTAGCATTTCTAACATGTTTATTAACAAAAAAATATATACTTCGTCCATTGAGACAAATTTTCTTTTTTTATTAAGTGAAAAATTTTGAAAATATGCGTAAAACTCCTAATTTGGCAACCTTTTCTATTAACCAATTCTAATTCACGTTTTTACCTTGTAATTTTTAAGGGGTAATAATCCAAAAATACTTTTCAAAAGAAGGTGACAGAATCTTAAATCTCCTTTTGAAAAGTGACTAATTTATTTAATGTATCAGTAAAAAGGGAGAATACTTCTATGAACACACAAAATCGTCGCTTTATTTTTATAGATTTTCAAAATCTAAGAAAAGTAAAATTCAAGAAATTAGAGAAGGTTGCTACTAAAATCTTCATTTTTATCAATGCTGACGTTGATAACATACCTGCGTATTTGGTGTATCAAATTCAGAAGCTGGGCAAAGATGTCAAGTGGATTACTGTAGAAAATCCCAATAACAACCGCATGAATTATCACATGGCATTTTTGATGGGCAAACTTCATCAAAAATTACATTCTGATGTAGAATTTGCGGTGTTGTCGAATGATAAAGACTTTGATCCTTTAGTTGGATTTATTAATTCGCAAAATCGAAGCTGTATTCGGGTGAAGCGTAAAAAAACAACAGAAGAACGGAAGTCTCGAAAAGTAAAAACAACAGTGTCCACCGACCCAAAACCTGAAGGCATTAATATTCGAGAAGATGCACCAATTGCGAATGGATTTAGAAATGGCATTTCTGCAAATGGAGATTATGAACCCGCTACGGCAGTAACCGAAAAGGTAACCGTCCCATCTGCTATTGAGCAAGAATATGACCGAATGGTTATCGAAAAGACGGCACAAGAAACAATGGATAGATTGGTTCGTTCTGGCAATCGTCCAGCCGAAGTGGACACCTTAAAACACTATATTTTGTTGAACAATCAGGAGTTGTCAATTCATGGAAATATTAACCAGGTAATCGAGCAGTTGGAATTGACGAATAGTATTGAAATTGAGGAAGAAGGTAATGTAATTTACCATTTCTAATTGTCGTTTGCCGTTTCTATCTCATTTATAAAGGATAGATATTTGGTAATGAAATAAACACTTTTTGTGAATTTAAATGATAAATTCACTCTATAAAATAAAAAGAGTGGACGTTTTGTAAAAATGAGCCGCTCGAAATAATTACTACTTAGGAATGAACAAATAATTAACTGTTCATCGTTACTTAATTAGATAAATTTGTGGTAGGTTGAATGTGTTATTTGGAAACGACGCAATTCGCAATCATGAATAACTGAAAAATTATGCAAGAAGAAATTGATTTAATACTTGAGATTACTAAAGAAGGTATGGGACAGTCCATTGACCATCTCAAAAATGAATTATCAAAAATCCGCGCTGGTAAAGCATCAACTGCGATGTTGGACGGAATCAAAGTAGAATATTACGGTACGCCCACTGCATTAGGGCAGGTTGCGAATGTCTCAACGGCTGACGCTAAAACCTTGGTGATACAACCTTGGGAAAAATCAATGCTCGCACCTATTGAACGGGCTATTTTTGAGGCTAATCTAGGTTTAACACCGATGAATGATGGCGAAATGGTGCGCATCAACATTCCACCGTTGACAGAAGAACGTCGGAAGATGTTAGCTAAAAGTGCGAAGAAATTAGGAGAAGATGCAAAAATCGGAATCCGAAGTGCTCGCCACAAAGCAATGGACGGCATTAAAAAAGCAGTTAAAGATGGCTATCCTGAAGATGCGGGCAAGAAGCGAGAGGCGGATATTCAGGATATGACGAATAGTTATGGTAAAAAAGTTGAGGCGATGTTGGAAGCTAAAGAGAAGGACATCATGACTGTTTAAAAAAAAAGTGTGTTGATGTGTTGTATTTTTTAGGTAAAATCTACGCAGTTGACAATTAACTTTTTGGAATAAACATGAGTCATCCCGAATTTTTAGTCTAATTT